>NZ_JANINH010000007.1:0-213396 GCF_024580155.1 Methyloversatilis sp. XJ19-13
GGCGATGGTCACCGCACCAATCGCGACGGGGCCGTCGCTCCCACATCCCTGCGCTTGAGGGCTCGCGGTGGTCTCCGGGCGCGCCTCCCCTGTGGGAGCGGCGGCCTCGCCGCGATGCGCACTTCGCACGGCGATGGTCACCGCACCAATCGCGACGGGGCCGTCGCTCCCACATCCCTGCGCTTGAGGGCTCGCGGTGGTCTCCGGGCGCGCCTCCCCTCTGGGGGCGGGGGCCTCGCCGCGATGCGAACGGCGCACGGAGGTGGTCACCGCTCCAATAGAGACGGGGCCGTCGCTCCCACATCCCTGCGCATGAGGGCACGCGGTGGTCACCGGGCGCGCCTCCCCTGTGGGAGCGGCGTCCCCGCCGCGATACGCACTTCGCACGGCGATGGTCACCGCACCAATCGCGACGGGGCCGTCGCTCCCACATCCCTGCGCTTGAGGGCTCGCGGTGGTCTCCGGGCGCGCCTCCCCTGTGGGAGCGGCGTCCCCGCCGCGATACGCACTTCGCACGGCGATGGTCATCGCACCAATCGCGACGAGGACGTCGCTCCCACATCCCTGCACTTGAGGGCTCGCGGTGGTCTCCGGATACGCGGCCCTTTTGGGAGCGGTGATCCACGGTTGGCCCTCGCCGCGATGCGCACGTTGCACTGTGATGGTCATGGCACTGATCGCGACGGGGCCGTCGCTCCCACAGTCCCTGCGCTTGAGGGCTCGCCGTGGTCTCCAGGCGCGCCGCTCCCGCAGCGCTGCGATTCAAACTTCGCCGCGGTCTCCGGGGGCGCGGCCCCTGCGCATGGACGGCTTCAGAGGCTTGCGGCGGCTTTGCGGCCGCGTTCGCGTTGCGCTTCGCAGGCGACGCAGTACCGGGCCTGCGGCGCGACCTCCAGCCGTCTGGCGGGGATGTCTGCGCCGCACTCGCGGCAGATGCCGTAAGTGCCTTCGGCGATGCGCTGCAATGCGGCGTCGATGTCGGCGAGGCGCGCGACATCTTCTTCGACACGCTGCAGATCGATCTCGCGGTCGGACGCGCGCTGCGGCGCGTCGTCACCGTCCTGCAGCAGCACTTCGCGGGCGTGCTCGGCACGCGTGAGGCCGCCGAGATACGCCTGGCGCCGTGCGCTCAATTCTTCGTGTTCCTGTCGCAGGATGAGTTCGAGGTGCTGACGTTGTTCCGCGGTCAGGGGCAGATTCATGACGATTTCCTCCGTGGGCCATTGGCGGCCCTTTGTGTTGTGTCGGATCCGGGGCCCGGACGACAAGCCGCTTCAGCCGCCCAGCGGGCGCGCGATCAGCGAACGTTCGAGCGCGAAGGCAAAGCGGTCGAACAGTGAATACACGGGCGTGTTGCCGTCGCGCGAGCACGAAAAAATGACCTTCGCGATGTTGGCCGTGGTGGACGAGTAAAGCACGGTCTGCCAGCTACCCCACGCCGCATCGCTGTGGGCCACCGGGTACTCGGCGCGTCCGAGCAGCTTTCCCGCAGCGTCATAGGCTTCGAGGAAGGGCTGCGCTGTCGCCGCAGTCATGCCTTCGGGCGCCTCCATCGGCTTGGCGTCGATCGAAACCCAGCGCTGCGGTTTCGCGAAGACGGCTTCGATGCCGCCCTGACGTGCGTCGAACATGCAGAGCTGCGGCGGCGCGACCACGGAAACGCCGTTCGGTGCCGATTCCATGCCCCAGGCCGAACGCGCGTATGCGTGCCAGCGCTTGGCCGGTTTGGTGGTGATGGACGCAAACGTCACCCCTTTTGCGGCGTACTGCGTATCGATCACAGTGCCCTCGGGCACATCGTCGAACAGGATCACGGTCGCCTTGGCGAACTCCAGCGGCGGGCGCACAACCGGTCCGGTGGGGCGATGAAGTCCCGGATTGATGAGATCGGCGATCTTCGGCATGACACATCTCCATGTGACGCAAAGGCGGGTGCCTTCGACACTTCAAGCATGGATGCCGCGTGCAAATCCGCCTTGCGCCTGATCAATGCCGCTGCGCTCTCCAACTGGGCAACGCCATTAACGACATTTGCATAGGTAGAATCGCGGGGCATGCTCAATTGGCAGCGGTTGCAGCGATGTCAGACATGAAGCTGACGCCGTTCAGGCGTTGCGCGATTCTCGCTTCGGTTTTTCGGAGCGGGCTCGATGTACGGCTTCAAGCGCTTGCGCCCATGAACACCGGATCAATGGCGAATGCCTAGTTGTAAAGCCTGGATTTACGATTTATGATCAATTCGTTTCGCCACAAGGGGCTTGAGGCCTTCTTCCACAGTGGAAAGCAGGCCGGTATTCAACCGATACACGCCAGGCGACTACGCGAATTGCTGACAGCGCTGAACGCAGCGGCCAGCGCGGACGATCTTGCGCGACCATCGTGGCGACTGCACTCGCTGACAGGAAATCGGGCTGGATTTCACGCGGTGACAGTTCAAGCGAACTGGCGGCTGGTTTTTCGCTTTGATGGCCCGAACGTCGAACTAGTGGATTACATCGATTATCACTGAGGCTTGAACGATGGACATGCATGACCCCGCGCCGCCGGGCGAACTTCTGGCTGGATGGCTTGAAGACCTGAACATGAGTGTGACGGCGTTCGCTGCGCACCTGGAAATCAGTCGCGTGATGTTGTCGCGCATCCTGCATGGGCACGCTGCAGTGAGCGCAGACATCGATCTGCGGCTGTCGGAAGCCCTTGGAACCACGCCCGGTTACTGGCTGCGCCTGCAGGCACAGCGCGACCTGTGGGCAGCGGCGCAACGGGCGAAGGGCCGCGCGCCGGTCGCGCGCATCGCCGCATGACACGCCTTGGCCCGTTCTTTGGTCCGTTCTTTGGTCCGTTCTTTGGTCCGTTCTTTGGTCCGCTCTTTTGTCCGCTCTTTTGTCCGCTCTTTTGTCACATCGCAGTCCAGGACATTCATCCCCGACCGCACAAAAGAAAAAGGCCAGTCTGACGACTGGCCTATCTTTGCGACTGTCTTTGCGTTGTTGGCGCGCCCGGAGCGATTCGAACGCCCGACCCCTTGGTTCGTAGCCAAGTACTCTATCCAGCTGAGCTACGGGCGCGCTGCAAAGAGGCAATATATTAGCACAAATATACTGCCGTTCAAGCTCTGAAACTGGCGGAGGAGGAGGGATTCGAACCCTCGATACAGGTTTTGGCCCGTATGCTCCCTTAGCAGGGGAGTGCCTTCGACCACTCGGCCACCCCTCCGGTCCTTCCAAAGCGCGCGAATCATACCGCCTGACCCTCCCCGGGTCAAACGCGCATCGCGCCTGCCGAGCGGATTACGCCGCCGGCTGGTCGAGTTCGAACGCGCGGTGCAGCACCCGCACGGCAAGTTCGAGATACTTCTCGTCGAGCACCACCGACACCTTGATCTCGGAGGTCGAAATCATCTGGATGTTGATGCCCTCTTCGGCCAGCGTGCGGAACATCTTGCTGGCGACACCCGGGTGCGAACGCATGCCGACGCCGACTGCAGACACCTTGCAGATCTTGTTGTCGCCCCTGATTTCGCGCGCGCCGATGTGCTGGCGCACGCCTTCGACGATTTCCATCGCCTTGGTGAATTCACCGCGATTGACGGTGAACGAGAAGTCGGTCGAGCCGTCGTGGCCGACGTTCTGGATGATCATGTCGACGTCGATGTTGGCGTCGGCGATCGGGCCGAGGATCTGGTAGGCGATGCCCGGGCGGTCAGGCACGCCCAGAACGGTGATCTTGGCTTCGTCGCGGTTGAACGCGATGCCGGAAATGATGGGTTGTTCCATATTGGCTTCTTCCTCGACAGTAATCAGCGTGCCCGGACCTTCGTGGCCCTCGTCCTCGAAACTGGACAGCACGCGCAGCTTGACCTTGTACTTGCCTGCGAATTCGACCGAACGGATCTGCAGCACCTTGGAGCCGAGGCTCGCCATTTCGAGCATTTCCTCGAAGGTGATGCGGTCGAGCCGGCGTGCTTCCGGCACGATACGCGGGTCGGTGGTGTACACGCCGTCGACGTCGGTGAAGATCTGGCACTCGTCGGCTTTCAGGGCCGCCGCCAGCGCAACGCCGGTGGTGTCGGAACCGCCGCGGCCGAGCGTGGTGATGTTGCCGTCGGCGTCCACGCCCTGGAAGCCGGCCACCACGACGACATTGCCGTCGTCGAGATCGCGCCGGATATTGCGTTCGTCAATGGACAGGATGCGCGCCTTGGTGAAGGCGCTGTCGGTCAGGATGCGCACCTGGCCGCCGGTGTAGCTGCGCGCCTTCAGGCCGAGGTCTTTAAGCGCCATCGACAGCAGGCCGATGGTGACCTGCTCGCCGGTCGACGCAAGCACGTCGAGTTCGCGCGGGTCGGGTGCCGGCGACACCTCTTTCGCGAGGCCGAGCAGGCGGTTGGTTTCTCCGCTCATCGCCGACACCACGACGATCACCTGATCGCCGCGGGCAACGTAGCGCGCGACGCGGCGCGCCACGCTCTTGATGCGGTCGGGCTTGCCGACCGACGTACCGCCGTATTTCTGGACAATGAGGGCCATCTGTACTTCCGCAGCGTTATACGAAAACCGGAGATTGTAACCGATCCGCCCCGGTAGCACGCCGCGCTGCGCTCGCAAGGGATGAGCGGCCGGCATGTTCCAGGACCGGTCAGCGTGTCGGCATTTCGCGCAGCAAACCGAGTTGCAAAAATATGCAAATCTGTTTGATACAGGACGACGTGATCATTTATACTGGATTTCTCTTATGCCTTTAGTGATAAGAGAAACGCAGCATTTTTATGCGATTCGGCAAGTCGCCCGGACCGGACTTTCAAGGCAGGCACGGCTGGGTCGTCATCCACTTTTTCAAGGACAACGAGCATGAAATCCACAGACAACATCGATGCACGAGAGATTCGCAAGAAGCTGGGCATGAACCAGTCGCAATTCTGGTCGCGTCTCGGCGTGACGCAGAGCGGCGGATCCCGCTACGAAAGCGGCCGCAACATGCCCAAACCTGTTCAGGCTCTGCTGCGTCTGGTTCACGTCGAACAGATCGACATCAGCAAGATCCGTCGCGAAGACATGGATGTCGTCGAGTACCTGCGTGCGACCGATCCGGAAACCTTCAAGCGTCTGAAGAAGGAAGCCAAGGCCTATCGCAAGGCCGGCTGATTCCCGGTCAGCTGAAGAAGATAAAAGGAAGGCTCTGCCTTCCTTTTTTTCGTTTACGGCGCCCCGGGCGCTCGCGCGCAAGCCGGACAAGGCGATCAAAGACGTGAAAGGGCTTGTGGGCGAGACGCCACGGCGGGCTCTCGATCGCAGGGACTGTGGGAGCGACGGCCCCGTCGCGATCAGTGCAGCGACCATCACAGTGCGAAGTGCGCATCGCGGCGGGGCCGCCGCTCCCACAAGGGAGGCGATCGTGCCTCGACCCTCACGGTGCAGAGCGCGTATCGCGGCGAGGCCGCCGCTCCCACAAGTGCGGCGTCGCCACAGACCACGGCAAGGCCTCAAGCGCAGAGACTGTGTGTGGGAGCGACGGCCCCGTCGCGATCGGTGCAACGACCATCACAGTGCGAAGTGCGCATCGCGGCGAGGCCGCCGCTCCCACAAGGGAGGCGATCGTGCCTCGATCATCGCGGTGCAGAGGCCGCCGCTCCCACAGGGACGGCGACCATTGCGGTGCGAAGTGCTTATCGCCGCGCCGTCAGGGCTTGATCGTTATCTCCGCCGGTGACGGCGGCGACACGGGCAGCGGGTTGCCGTCGGCGCCGAGCAGGGTGACGCTGCCGACCTGCACGCTGGTGCTGCCGATCGGCGCCGTCGGGCTGACGCGGAAGCGTACCTCGCTGCGCGCGTCCTGGCCGTCGCCGCCGACGATGCTGACAGTTGTCCGGCCCGGTGCAGTGACATTGCCCTGCGCAGTCAGCACGTTCGGGTCATACACCAGTTCAACCGTCGCCGGCTGGGCGCCAACCGGTACCTTCATCAGCACTGTCACGCCAGCTTCTCCGCCGATGGCTGCTTCACCGGTCGATTGCATGCGCAGATCGACCTGTGTGGCGTCCCCAGGTTCTTCGCCCGGACCCGGTTCCGTCGGTTCCGGCACCAGCGGACGCGCGATCGGCGCGGCCGCAGCTGCGGCACTGCCACCCGAACTCGACAGCCGCATGCCCTGGTCCTTGCCGGTCTTGCGGACCGCCAGCGACGGCGCACCGACGGCGGCTTCGGTACCGGCAGCCAGCGCCGGCAGGATGTGCGCCGGGCGGTTCAGGTTGCGCACGATGCGCGGGGTGATCAGCAGCACGATTTCGGTCTTGTTGGTGCTGTTGCGCTCGCTCGAAAACAGCTTGCCGATGATGGGCAGATCGCCCAGCCCGGGCAGGCGCGATGCGCTGGACCGCTCTTCGTCGGAAATCAGGCCGGCGAGAATCTGCGTTTCGCCGTCCTTCAGGCGCAGGGCGGTCGCGGTCGACCGGGTGCCGATCTGGTAGGCGAGCGAGCTCTGCGGCCCCTGCACTTCGCGCACCACGCTCGACACTTCGAGCGTCATCTTGATGTCGACGTCGTCTTCGAGGTGGATCAGCGGTTCGACGTCGAGCTTCAGGCCGACGTCGAGATAGGTGACCGACGCCGACACGCCGACGTTGGCGGTCGAGGTGGTGGTGAATACCGGCAGCTTTTCGCCGATGTGCACCTTGGCCTTTTCCTTGTTCTTCACGCGGATGCGCGGATTGGCCAGCAGGTTGGCCGAGCCGTCCTGCTTGCGCAGGTTCAGGATCAGACCCGGGTTGGAAATGTAGCCGGTGAGGTCGCTGATGTCGCTCAGCGGCACGACGCCGGGTGCGATTTCCTGGCCGGGCAGCTGCACGACGTTGCTGGTCACGCCGGCCGCGGTCGACTGCTGGATCACCTGCTGCTGCGAACGCAGCGCGCCGAAGCCGATCTGGTCCGGGAAATCCAGCCCCAGTTCCTTCAGCTTGTTGCTGCTGACTTCGAGCACCTCGACTTCCAGCATCACTTCGGGTTCGGCCACATCGACCGACTCCACCAGCTGTTCGGCCAGACGCACTGCATCGGCGGTGTCCTTCATCACGATGAGATTGATGCGCTCATCTATATAGATGTCCTTGGTCTTCACCACCGTCTTGATCAGGTTCTGCACCTGCTTGGCTTCGGCATTGACGAGGAAGAAGGTGCGCGTGACCATTTCCTTGTACTCGCGCTGCTTGGCGGCGGTGTTCGGGTAGATCAGCACGGTGTTGTCCGACAGCACGCTGCGTTCGAGCTGGTTGGTGATCAGGATGAGCCGCATCACTTCGGCCACGGTCGTACTGCGCACGAACAGCGTCACCTTCAGGTCGGACCGCACGTCCTTGTCGAACACGAAGTTGATGCCGGTCGAGCGCGCGATCGCCTCGAACACGTTGCGCAACGAGGTGTCGCGGAATTCGAGCGTGACCGGCTTCTGGAACAGGCCGCCCAGTTCGGCCGGCGCGCTCTGTTTCGGACGGGCCTGTTCGACCTCGCGCAGCATTTCGCGCGCGGCGGTGTGCGTGTTGTCCTGTTCGAGCACGTTGCGCAGGCGCGCCTCGGCGCCGCCCATGTCCTTGCGTTCGAGCAGCGTGCGCGCTTCGCGCACCATGGCGTCGTGCCGCTGGCCGCGCGTCATCTGGTCGCGGATGAACTGGGCGCGCTGGTTGCGCGGGTCGAGCGTCTGCGCCTTGTCGAGTGCCGCGGTGGCTTCGTCGCGCCGGCCGGCCAGACGGGCGTTTTCCGCCTGCGCCAGCAATTTGGACACGGCGACTTCGCGCTGGCGGAAGAAGGTGGCGCGGAATTCGGGGTTGTCCGGCGCTTCCTTGGTCGCCTGTTCGAACAGGCTGAGCGCACGTTCCTGTTCGCCACTGATCAGCGCCTTCTTGCCGTCTTCGAACGCCTGATTGGTGGCGCACCCGGCCAGGGTGACGGCAAGGAATGCAAAAATGAGCGCGCGCAGGCGGGCCGGCTGGAATGCAATCATGGGGCGCTTCCGATGGTCAGGGTCTGCCGCTGCTTGAGCGGTTCGAACATGAAGGTGATGGCCGCAGCCGTCACCGATTCAACGCGGTACTGGTTGTTCAGCAGGTCGCCCGTGCGCGCCGGCAGGATGCGGTCGCCCTGGGCGAGGAACACGGTGATGCCGCCCTCCTCCATCAGCTTGCCCTGATAGCGGAACGGCAGCGGCGGCGCAACCGGCGCGGGTGGAGGCCCCTTGCGGGCGGCCATCGCCGCCTGTTCCGTCGCGGTCGGCGCCGGCGGCAGGAAGCTGTGCGTGGCGAACAGGTCGCGACCGACTTCGGCTGCTGCACGCACCGGTGCGTCGGCGATCAACACGCCGGGCGCATCGCCTGTCGCCGCCACGGCGCGCGAAGCACTCGACGGGCGACGGCTGTCGGGCGCAGACGGCTCGGCATCGGTTCCGTCATCCAGACCGGCCACGTACCACACGGCCGCCAGCGTGGCGGCCAGTGCCGCGATCAGACCGCGATTCATGGCGCGTCCTTCATCAGGATGGACACGCGCACGCTGGCATCGACGTTGCCGCGTGCGATGTCTTCGCGGCGCAGCACGACTTCTTCCACCAGCACGGCCGGCGAAACTTGCTGGATCTCGGCCAGCCAGGTGCGCAGCGCGGGATAGCTGCCACGCAGCGGAAAGAGATATTCCTGCCGTGCGTACCCGGCGCCGACCGGCTGCGATTCGCGGCTTTCGACGCGCGCCAGCACGAGCTTGTTGCGCCCGGCCGCCTGCGACAGCGCTTCGAGGACGGACGGCATGCGCGCGCGCGGCACCAGCGAGGCGTCGAAGCGGTCAAGCTGCTCGCGCGGCGATTCGACGGTACGACCCAGCGACAGGCGCTCGGCCAGCGCGCTGCGTTCGCCTTCGAGCACGCCCAGTTCGGCTTCCAGCGGCGCCGTGGCACCAAACTGGATGGCCAGCGCAAAAGCGAGCAGCGCGACGCCGAGCGCGCCCGCCCAGCCGGCACGCAATGCGGCATACATCAGACGGGCGCGCAGCATGTTCATGCGCCCCTCCACTGCAGACGCAGCGAGAACGCGACCACCTGCAGGCCGTTGCGGTCCTTCAGTTCGAACACCTCGATGCGCGGCGCACCGACCGCCTGTGCGTCGGCGAAGGACTCGGCGTAGGCGAACAGCGCATTGAGGTCGCGCGCCTCGCCGGTCACACGCAGCACGCCGCGTGCCGCGTCCGGCTCGACCGACAGCAGCGCCACATCCTCCTTGCCGCGCGCTTCCAGTTCGGCGAACAGCGGCTGCCATTCGCGTGCGCGCTGCAGCGACAGCTTGCGTGCGACGTCGATGCGCGCGCGCAGCGCCGGATCATCCTGTTCGCGGCGCGCCAGCACGCGTGCCTGTTCGGCCTTGCGTGCCGCACGCCGGTTGTCGTCGCGCAAGGCGGCGACTTCGTCTTCGGTGGTCTGCCAGCGATCGAACGACGCGAACGCGGCGACGGCGCCAACGGCCAGCAGCAGCCAGCCGAGCCAGCCCGGCGCGTGGCGGCGCGCCACGAAATCGAGTTCGGGTGTCGCGGGCCGTGCGCCCGGCCGGCCCATCAATGGCAGCTTCATGCGACCACCCCGCCGGTCACGCAGCGCCATCCGCGCGGCAAATTCATCGACGGCGCGCCCTGGACGAACAGCTGGCCGCCATCGAGTGCACCGTCGAACAGGCTCAGGCGCCGTTCGAGCAGCGCCGGCAGCGCGGCCGGATCATCAAGCGCCTCGCCGCGCATGTGCAGCCAGCGTCCGCCCGACCACAGGCCCATGCACAGCCAGCCGTGCTGAAGCTGCGCGAAACCGCCCAGCGCGGCGCTGCCGCCGAAAGCCGCATAGGCGCGCAACCAGGCCGGCTGCATGCTGGTCAGCCGCACGCCGGTCGCGGCCGCCCAGGCCACGAGTGCCTGCACCAGAGCCGTGTCCATGCCGCAGGCCAGCACGCGCTCGGCGGGCTGGGCGTCCCAGGCAAAGGTCCAACCCTGCGCGGCGGTGCCGAACACTTCCATCATGCGGGCGCGCACCAGCGCCTGCACCTCGTCGCGGCCGGCCACGCCGGGCGGCAGGTCGATCACCTGCCAGCGCGTCCACGCGTTGTCGATCGACACCTCGACCGCCGCGCGACGCGGCGTGGCAGCGGCCGGGATGCGGGCCAGCGCGGCGGCCAGCGTGTCGTGCGCCAGCGGCTGCAGGTCGGCATGCAGCCGTTCGCCCGCGCGCGCCAGCGACAGGCCGTGCGGACCGACCTCGAGCAGCAGTGTCCTAGACGACAAAAGTGACACGGTTCAATTCCGTCAGACTGGTTTCACCACTGGCCACCAGCACCAGACCCGCTTCGCGCAGCGTGCGCGTGCCGCGCGCCCGCGCGGCTTCCTTCAGTTGCCGCATCGGCGCGCGCGTCACGATCAGTTCGCGCAGCTCGTCGTCGAGCACCAGCAACTCCGCAATGGCGCGCCGGCCCTTGTAGCCGGTGCCGCGGCAATGGCCGCAGCCGGTGCCGGCGCGATAGTCGTAGCCGACGGCGTCTGCCAGACCGGATTCGGCCAGCATCGCGGCATCGGGCTGCTGGGCGACCGAACAGTGCCGGCAGTTCAGGCGCAGCAGACGCTGCGCGACGATGCCGTTCAGCGCCGACACCAGGTTGTACGGATCGACGCCCATGTGCAGGAAGCGGCCGATCACGTCGAACACATTGTTGGCGTGCACCGTGGTGAGCACGAGGTGACCGGTCAGCGCGGCCTGCACCGCGATCTCGGCGGTTTCGCCGTCGCGGATTTCGCCCACCATGATCTTGTCCGGGTCGTGGCGCAGCACCGAGCGCAGGCCGCGCGCGAAGGTGAGGCCCTTCTTTTCGTTCACCGGGATCTGCAGCACGCCGGGCAGCTGGTACTCGACCGGGTCTTCGATGGTGATGATCTTGTCGAGACCGTGGTTGATCTCGCCGATGGTCGCGTACAGCGAGGTGGTCTTGCCGGAACCGGTCGGGCCGGTCACCAGCAGCATGCCGTAGGGCTCGGCCGCCAGCTTGCGCATGGCGGCGCGCGCGATGTCGTCGAAACCCAGGCTCTCCAGTGACAGTGCCTGCAGTTCCTGCGTCAGGTGGTCCTTGTCAAGCACGCGCAGCACCGCGTCTTCGCCGTGCACGCTGGGCATGATGGACACGCGCAGGTCAATGTCGCGTCCGGCGTAGGCGACCTTGAAGCGGCCGTCCTGCGGCACGCGCCGCTCGGCGATGTCGAGTTCGGCCAGCACCTTTATGCGCGACACCACCTGCTCGGCGGTGTCGGCGCCGGCGATCTGGCCGATCCGCACCATCACGCCGTCGATGCGGTACTTGACCTGCATGCCGGCCGGCACCGATTCGAGGTGGATGTCGGACGCCGCCTGTTTCAGCGCGTCGTACAGCGTGGAATTGACCACCCGCACGACCGGGCTGGCGTCGTCGGCGATGCGCGCCAGCGACAGCACTTCAGCCGAACTGGCGCTGACGCGGTTGCTGTCGTCGAGCAGACCGGTGGAGGCGCGCTGGCTGTCTTCGTAGCGCGCCAGCGCGGCGGTGATGTCGTCGCGCGTGGCCACGCGCAGTTCGAAACTGGCCGGCAGCGTCGCGGCCAGCCAATCCTGCAGCGCGCCGTCGTAGGGGTCGGCCACCACGGCGATCAGGTGACCGGATTCGTCGACGGCCACCAGCACGGCACGCGCCAGCGCCTCGGAAAAGCGGATGCGTTCGAGCGAAGGCGTGAGCGCATTGAGCGCGGCACTGTTCATCGCCGGCAGGCCGAGCTGGGCGGCGACGCGGGCGCACATCGCATCGGGCGTGTCGCCCGACAGGTCGATCAGCGCCTGCATGATCGAACCGCGTCCGGCACGCAACCGGGCACGGGCGATCAGGTCGGCAGGCACGCCCTGCGGCGCGCCGGCTGGCAGGGGCGCGTTCATTGCAGACTTTCCGCGAGCTGGAAGATGGGCATGTACATCAGCACCACGACGCCGCCGATCGCCAGCCCGATGCCCAGCATCAGCAGCGGACCGAACAGGCGGGTGGCGCGGTCGAGCCAGCGCGTCATTTCTTCGTCGTGGAAGGCGGCGATGCGTTCCATCATGTCGCCCAGGTTGCCCGCCCGCTCGCCGACACGCAGCATGCGCGACGCCACGGCGGTGCTCAGGCCGACTTCGGTGAAGGCGTCGGACGCTGAGCGGCCTTCGCGGATCGACAGCAGCGCGCGCGACAGACTTTGCTGCATCGGCAGCGGCAGCAGTTCGCGCACCAGTTCGAGCGACTGCACGACCGGAATGCCGCCGCGCAGCAGCATGCCGACCGTGCGGAAGAAGCGCGCCAGCCGGAAGATGCGCATGCGGTCGCCGATGCCGGGCAGGCGTTCGAGCTGCGCCATGAAGCCCTGCCGGAATGCCGGCTGGCGCAGCGTCCAGCCGAGCCCGACGACGACGGCGATCACCGCGATGCCGAGCGCACCGGAATTCGCCTTGACGAAGTGGCCCCAGGCGAGCAGCCACTGCGACGCCAGCGGCAGTTCGGTCGAAATGTCTTCATACACCTTGGAAAACTGCGGCACGACGAAGGCCAGCAGGAACATGACAACCAGCAGGCCGACCACCAGCAGGATGACCGGGTAGGTTGCCGCGGCGACCAGCTTGCCGCGCACGCTTTCCAGCTGTTCGCTGTAGGCGACGTAGCGCTCGAGCGCCTGGTCGAGGTCGCTGGTGCGTTCCGAAGCGCGGATCATCGCCACCAGCAGGTCGGGGAACACCGAGGTCTGCGCCGCCATCGCCATCGACAGCGTCTTGCCCTGGCGCAGCGCATCGATCAGCGCGGTGAGCACGGTACGCGACAGCGTGCGGCCTTCCTTGTCGGCCATCACCTCCAGCCCCTCGACCAGCGACAGGCCAGCGCGCAGCAGTGCCAGCAGTTCCTGACAGAACAGCAGCACCGGGAAACGCTGGCGAGTGAAGCTGAGCGTGCGCGCACGCGCAGCCGACAGAACGGTCAGGCCGTCGGCCTGAACCTGGGCGCGGGCGGAGATTTCGTCCGACGCCTCGATCTGAAGCTGCGTGATGCGGTTGGTGACGTCGAGGGCCCGGATGCGGAAAAGCATGTCACCAGTTCGTGATGTCGGCGGCTTCGTCGCTGCCGCCTGGTTGACCGTCCTTGCCCAGCGAGCTGAGATCGTATTCGCCGTGTTCGCCCGGCGCGCGATAGATGTAGGGGCGGTCCCACGGATCCGGCGGCACCGCCTTCTTCAGATAGGGGCCGCCCCACTTGGGGGCCGTGGCCGGGCGTTCGACCAGCGCCTTCAGGCCCTCTTCGGTCGTCGGGTAGCGGCCGTTGTCCAGTCTGTACTGGTCAAGCGACTTTTCCAGCGCATCCATCTGGGCGCGCGCCGCCTTGACTTCGGATTTGCCGATCTGGCTGAAGTAGCGCGGGCCGACATAACCGGCCAGCAGACCGATGATGACCATCACGACCAGCAGTTCGAGCAGCGTGAAGCCGCGTTGTACGACACGGCCTTGAGTGGGGCCGCGAGTGGGACCTGGCAGGGTTCTGTCCGGGGATTCGTTACGTGTCATCATTGACTTAGTCTAGCGGTGCCGGCCATGCGGCAGCAAGCGTTTGCGGGCAGTGCAACATGAGCGAAACCTTGCGGCAGCAAGATTGCAATACTCGATACTTTACCGGGCCTGTGTTTCCTTCAGATGAATCGAGCCACCAAACTGATCCTCTCGCTGTTCTGCCTGCTGAGTGCGGCGCCGGCACAGGCGGACATTTACGCGCGCGAAGATGGTGAGGGCACACTGCATCTCACCGACACGCCCGTCGGCGAGGGCTATGAACTGCTGCTGGAATCACGTCCGGCCGGCGCCCCGGCAAGCGTCGGCCGGACGGTCCGGCGGTCCGCGGCCGCTGCAGCGCACCAACAGCGCATTGCGCGCGTGGCGGACCGCACCGGCGTCGAAGCCGGGCTGCTCAATGCGGTGATTGCGGTCGAATCGGCCTACAACCCGAAGGCGGTGTCACCCAAGGGGGCCGCCGGTTTGATGCAGCTGATGCCGGACACGGCGCGCCGCTATGGCGTGACCGACCGCTTCGATCCGGACCAGAACCTGCTCGGCGGTGCGCTCTACCTGCGCGACCTGATCGCACGTTTCGACAACCGGCTCGACCTGGCACTGGCCGCCTACAACGCCGGCGAAGGCGCGGTCGAAAGGCACGGCCGCAAGGTGCCGCCGTTCGCGGAAACCCTGCGCTACGTGCCGAAGGTGCTCGACCACTACCGGTCGCTGCGCTGACGCAAGTCGCCATGCGGGCTAAGCGTCGGGACGTCAGAGGGCCTTACGACTGTGCATCCATCTCGCGCAGCGCGGTCTTCAGCACCTTGCCGTAGTTGTTCTTCGGCAGTTCATCGACGAAGCGGTAGTGCTTGGGCCGCTTGAAGCGCGCGATCTCGGTCAGGCAGTGCGCGTCGAGTTCGGCCGAGGTCATCGGCTGGCGCGTCACGACGAAGGCGATCACCACTTCACCCCATTCCGGGTCGGGACGACCGATCACCGCCACTTCGGCGACCGATTCGTGGGTCAGCAGCGCTTCTTCGACTTCGCGCGGATAGATGTTGCTGCCGCCGCTGATGATCAGGTCCTTGCTGCGGTCGAGCAGCGTCAGGAAACCGTCTTCATCGAGGCGGCCGACATCGCCGGTATAGAGCCAGCCATCGACGATCGACGCCGCGGTCGCTTCCGGGTTGTCCCAGTAGCCATTCATGACGGCTTCGCCGCGCACGCGGATTTCGCCGGTTTCGCCGGTCGGCACGTCCTTGCCCTGCGCATCGACCACCGCCACTTCGACCATAGATTGCGCGAAGCCGACCGACGCCAGGCGTTCGCGGTAGCGCGGCTGCGTCGGGTCGTTAATGAGTGCGCGCGGCATCACGGTGATCATCATCGGGCACTCGCCCTGACCGTAGATCTGCGCGAAGTGCGGGCCGATCAGTTCCAGTGCCTCTTCGAGGTCGGCCAGATACATCGGGCCGCCGCCGTAGCAGATGGTCGCCAGGCCGGCCGGACGCTGGCCGGTCTTCTTCACCACGTCGATCAGGCGGCGCACCATGGTCGGCGCCGCGAAGAACGACGCTTCGGTCCAGTGGGCGGCAAGGTCGAAGCATTCCTGGGCGTCGAAGCCACCCGATTCGGGCACCACATTGATGCCGGCCTGCATGACGTAAGGCAGGTGGAACAGGCCGCCGCCATGCGACATCGGCGCCGGATGCAGCGCCACGTCACCCGGTGCCAGCGCCTGCACGCTGCTCAGATACCCCATGCAGGTCCAGCGCAACTGGCGCAGCGACAGGTTCACGCCCTTGGGCCGGCCGGTCGTGCCGCTGGTGTAGAACAGCCACACCGGATCGGTATCGGAGCGCGGCTCGATGGCCGACGGCGCGATCGACGCATCGCGCAGGAATCCGAACGACGACAGCACCGGCACCGCGTTGCCGCCGTCGCGCAGCACGGCTTCGAGGTCGTCGCGCGCCTCGGCGCCGCAGAACACGATCTTCGACCCGCTGTGGGTACAGATGAACGCCGCTTCCTTGGCGTGCAGCTTGGCATTGATCGGCACCACGGCCACACCGGCCCACCAGGCGCCCCACATCAGCGGCAGGTAGTCGGGCGTGTTGTACATGAACAGCGCCACCCGGTCGCCCGGCGCGAGACCCTGCGCACGCAGCCAGGTCGCGAAGCGCGCCGCGCTTTCGGCGAATCCGCGGTAGTTCCACAGCACCTCGCGACCGAGGGCAATGGCGGGACGATCGGGGTATTGCTGCGCGGTACGCTGAAGCCACAGGGCGATGTTCATGGGTGCTCTCTCTCCGTTATCTTGATTTTCTTTGGCGGCTGCGACCGGGCCGCTTACTGCACGCGTTCGAGGATGGAACCGTAGTTGGCCACGCTGGCACCCCCCATGTTGAGGATGCCGGCGAAGCGCGCGTCCGGCAAGACGTCGGCGCGGAAGCGGCCGAGCAGCATCCACGCGCTGATGACATGCATCGATACGCCGGTGGCGCCGATCGGGTGACCCTTGGTTTTCAGGCCGCCGGACAGATTCACCGGCAGCTTGCCGCCGGCATGCACCCAGCCCTCTTCCAGCGCGCGGTGGCCGCCGCCGGGCGGCGTCAGGCCGATGGCTTCGTACATCATCAGTTCGGCGATGGTGAAACAGTCGTGCACTTCCACGCTGTCGAGGTCATCGAGCGTGAGCTTTGCCGAATCGAGCAGGCGCTGCCAGGCGACGCGCGCACCGGCCAGCTCACTCATGTCGCGCTGCGACGTCGGCATGATGTCGTTGGCCTGCGCCGTGGCGCGCAGGCGCACGAAGGGCCGGCTGCCGTCGTGCGCGTCGCTGTGGCACAGCACGATGGCCGCTGCGCCATCGGAAATCGGCGAGCAATCAGTGCGCAGCAGGCGGCCGACGACACGCGGGTTCTTCTCCGATTCGGTCGCGCAGAATTCGATGCTGAGCGGATTGCGGTACTGCGCCAGCGGGTTGTGCGCCGCGTTGTCGTGGTTCTTCGATGCGATGCGCGCCATCGCGTCGCGCGGGTCGCCGAAGCGTTCGGCATAGCGGTCGGCGATCACGCCGAACATGCCGGCAAAGCCGGCCGGCGTTTCGGCTTCGTCCTTGAAGTAGGACGCGCGCAGCAGCGCGTTGCCGACGTCGCGGGTCGAGAGCTGCGACATCACCTCTACACCGATCACCAGCACGCGCCGGGCCGTGCCGGCGCGGATGGCGAGCGCGCCCTGATGCACCGCGGCGCTGCCGCTGGCGCAGGCGTTCTCGACCCGCACCGCCGGCGTCATGCGCAGGCCGGGCAGCAGATTGGCCGACAGACCGGCCACGAAGCCCTGCTTCACCATGCCGACGCCGAAGTGGCCGACGACCACGGCGTCGATGTCGGCCGGTTCGAGACCCGCATCGGCAATCGCCTCGGCGGCGACTTCCGCCATCAGGGTTTCGACATCTGCGTCGGGGCGCCGGGCAAAGGGCGTGTGGGCGAAACCGGTCAGATCGATCATGGACTCTCTCCCGCGACCGCGCTCGGCGGCCTTCTGTGGCGAAATTCGGTGGCGAAAACCGGCCCCATTGGGCGGCCGGCGGATCGGGTATACATTAGGCGCGCCCTGACACCTGCGCCAGTCGCAGAACTACGCCCTGCCGAGCCAGATATGTCTTCCTTGATGCCCGATTCCACCGCCGCCGACCAGGCGGCCGACCTCTGTCCGCTGGGTATGGTGCTGACCTCGCAGCGCCGCATCGAGTGGTGCAACGACCGCTTCGCCGCCAGTTTCGGCTATCCGCGCTCGGCGCTGATCGGCCAGAGCATGGCCGTGCTGTACCCGACGACCAGCGAATTCGAGCGGGTTGGCGAGCGCGGCTGGCAGGCGCTGTTCAAATCGGGGACCTATGAGGACGAGCGGCTGATGCGGCTGCGCGACGGCGGGCTGCGCTGGTTCCGCGTGCTGGGCAATGCGCTCGACCGCAGCGACCCGTACCGGCGGGCCAGCTGGCTGTTCGAACCGCTGCGCGTCAGCGGCACGGTGGATACGCTGAGCCTGCGCCAGCGCGAAGTGCTGTCGGCGATGACACGCGGTCTGACGTCGAAGGAATGCGCGCGCGAACTGGGCATCAGTCCGCGCACCGTGGAGAAGATCCGCGCCCAGCTGATGCAGCGCTACGACGTGCATAACGCCGCCGCGCTGATGAGCCGCATCAGCGGCATGCCGGGCTGACGCGTACGCGTCAGCCGGCGGTTGCTCAGCCGAGCGACTGGCGGATCTGATCGAGCGTGGTCGGGTCGTCCAGCGTGGTCAGGTCACCCGGATCGCGCCCTTCGGCGATCGCCTGGATCGAGCGGCGCAGCATCTTGCCCGAGCGTGTCTTGGGCAGGCCATTGACGAACAGCACCCGGCCGGGCCGTGCGATGGCGCCGAGCAGGTTGTCGACCGTCAGCATCACTTCCTTTTCCATCGCGGCGCGACCTTCCGGCGTTGCGACCCGGCTGGCATCCTTGGCCACGGCGAACGCCATCGGCAACTGGCCCTTCAGGTTGTCCGCCACACCGACCACGGCCACTTCGGCCACGCCGGCATGCGCCTGGATCGCCTCCTCGATTTCGCGCGTGCCGAGCCGGTGGCCGGCGACGTTGATCACGTCGTCGGTGCGGCCGAGAATCTTGTGATAACCGGCGTCATCGCGGATGCCCCAGTCGAAGGACGAATACACCAGCGGCGACTTGAACAGCGAAAAGTAGGTGCGCACGAAGCGATCGTCATCGCCCCAGATGGTCGACAGGCAGCCCGGCGGCAGCGGCGGCACGATGCCGACGATGCCCTTCTCGTTCGGCCCGCACTCTGTGCCGTCCTCGCGGAAGATGCGCAGGTCGTAGCCGTACACCGGATGGCCGGGCGAACCGAGCTGGATGGCCGTCTTTTCGACACCCGGCAGTTCGCACAGGATGGGCCAGCCGGTTTCGGTCTGCCAGTAGTTGTCGATGACCGGCTTGTCGAGCGCGCTCATCAGCCACTCGTGGGTCGGCTCGTCCAGCGGCTCGCCGGCCAGGAAGATGTGGCGCAGAGATGAAATGTCGTGCTTCTTCAGGTAGGACGGATCCTGCTTCTTCAGCACGCGGGCGGCGGTCGGCGCCGAGAACATGACCGACACCTTGTACTTTTCGACCAGGCTCCACCAGATGCCCGGGTCGGGACGCAGAGGCGTGCCTTCGTACATCAGCGTCGCCATGCCGGCGATCAGCGGGCCATAGATGATGTACGAGTGGCCGACCACCCAGCCGATGTCCGACGTCGTGAACATCGTTTCGCCGGGGTGGCCGCAGTAGATGTGCTGCATCGAGGCCGCCAGCGCGACCGCATAGCCGCCGGTATCGCGCTGCACGCCCTTGGGCTTGCCGGTGGTGCCGGAGGTGTACAGGATGTACGACGGCTCACTCGATTCGAGCCACACGCACGGCACGCTCGCATTCATGTGGTGGGTGCGCAGCGTCGCGTAATCGACGTCGCGCCCGACCACCACCGGACATTCCTTGTCCAGGCCGCGGTTCACCATCAGCACGCGTGCCGGCGGGAATTCGGCCAGCGAACAGGCTTCGTCGAGCAGATGCTTGTACGGTACGACCTTGCCGCCGCGCATGCCGGCTTCGGCCGACACGATGACCTTCGGCTTGGCATCATCGATGCGGGTGGCCAGCGAACCGGATGCAAAGCCGCCGAACACCACCGAGTGGATGGCACCGATGCGCGCGCAGGCGAGCATGGCGAAGGCCGCTTCGGCAATCATCGGCATGTAGATCAGCACGCGGTCACCGCGCCCGACGCCGAGCGACATCAACATCGCCGCCATGCGCTCGACTTCGCGCTTCAGTTCGGCGAACGAATAGGTCTTTTCGATACCGGTTTCGGTCGATACGAAAATGAGCGCCGCCGCGTCGGGCCGCGTCGCGGCATGGCGGTCGACCGCGTTGTGACAGAGATTGGTGGTGCCGCCGACGAACCACTTTGCAAAAGGTGGCCGGGAAAAGTCGCAGGTTTGCTGTGGAGCCTCCTGCCAGTCGATCAGGCGGGCCTGTTCGGCCCAGAACGTGTCGCGTTGGGAAATGGAACGCGCGTGAAAATCCGTGCTTGCTGACATGTTTCCTCCTCTGACCTGCGCCGTCTTGCAGATATTATTTTTTATCAACGATCGAAGTATCAGCTTCGCTTGCGTACCCGCGCAAGCAGTCGAGCGGGATGTCGCAATCGTATTTGACGCCAATCAACTCGAGCAGCGGCAGCAGCCGGTAGATCAGCGCAGGAAGCTGGGCATCGATTTCGTCGGATGCCCCGGACTTGATCAGCAGCAGCGCGCGCTCGATGCTCACGATGCCGGCTGTCCAGGCGAATTTCTGCGGCTCGCCGCCGCTGCTTCGTACTGCGTTGCCGCCCTCGCGCTGCGCCATGTCGGCGCGCGCCACCGCCAGCCCGAGCATCTGCGACACCGAGTCGGCATTGTCGGACAGGCTGTTCGCCACGCCGATATTCAGGCTGATGCGCAGCGTCTGGCCGCGGTACTGCATCGCGGTCGCGGCGATCACGGTGCGCATGCGGTTGGCGAACTGTTCTGCGCTGGCCAGGCTGATGTCGGGCGTGATGATCGCGAACTGGCCCTCGCCGATCTGCGAAAAGGTGTCTTCCTTGCGCACTTTGGTCGCCAGCACCTTGGCCAGCTTGCGCATGATGAGGTCGGTCACGTGGCGGCCGAAGCTGCGCACGATGTCACCGAAATTGTCGATGCCGACGATCAGTACGCTGACCTCGCCACGCTGGCGAACCGCCGCGGACAGCAGCTGTGCGCCGTGGATTTCCATGTACTGCGGACTCGCCATTCCGGAATGGGGGTCGATCGGCGACGCTGCGGCGAGCGCTTCGCGGCTGTCGGCGAGCTGGCGTCGCGTGCTGTTGAGGCGGCTGGCCGATTCGATGCGCGCAATCAGTTCGACCGTGCCGATGCCCTTGGTGATGAAGTCGGTCGCGCCCAGTTCGCGCGCACGTTCGCGTGCGGCGTCATCTTCGTCGCCGGAAATCATGATCACCGGAATGTCGGCGATGCGCTGCACGCGCGACGAGCGCACGCGTTCGAGCAGGCCGTAGCCATCAAGCTTCGGCATCGTCAGGTCAGACAGTACGACCTGGATCGAATCATCCACCAGCAGCGTCTGCCAGCCGGCTTCTCCATCGGCTTCCTCGCGAAAATCGAAGCGATCGCGGATGCGCTTGATGATGGATGCCCGCACCATGCGCGAGTCATCTACGATGAGTACCTTCACCGGCGGCATCACGTCAGCGTTCGAATTACGGTCACTCATGGGCCCTGAAACCGGCTTGCAATGGGATCGAACGCATGATTGTAGGGGAAGCCGGCGCCGCGGCGGCGAGGTTTTGCGCGGCGCGGGGGGCAGTCGGTAACTGGTCGCGGGCAGCCCGGGACCCGCTGCAGACTGTCCGTGAAACTTGGCAGGGGGGACCTGCATGCGTATATTCGCGACCCATGCGTCGAATACCCCTGACCCGGATATGCCTTTGTGCCGCACTGGCTCTGGCTACCGTACTTCCCCTCGCCGCACGTGCCGAACCGGTCGAACAAGCGCCGACAGGGTTCTCGCTGGACGACCTCTCCGGTGACAGGGTGGCGGAACACGCCGCCGCTGCCGCGGGCGCGGTCACCGATCTGCTCGACAGCGGTTTCGCCCTGCTCGGCATCCGCTATCGCTTCGGCGGCAACACGCCGCAAACCGGTTTCGACTGCAGCGGCTTTGTGCGCCATGTGTTTTCTGATGCATTGGGCGTGCTGCTGCCGCGCACCGCCGTTGAAATGGCGCGCGTCGGTGCCCGCGTCGGGCGCGAAGACCTGCAGCCGGGCGACCTGGTGTTTTTCAACACGCTCAGCCGTACCTTTTCCCACGTCGGCATCTACATGGGTGACGACAAGTTCATGCATGCCAATTCGCGTGGCGGCGGCGTGCGCATCGACGACATGACCGGTCGCTACTGGGCGCGCCGCTTCAATGGCGCCCGTCGCATCGACGTCGACAGTCAGGGTGCGACCGCACTCCGCTGAGCCTTCGGGCACTGCGCGCAGCGCACGGCGCCGCACCCCTCCAGCGCCTGCTTCAGCGCACACACCGACCGCCGGCATGCCACGACAGGCACCCCCTGCTCGCGCGCCGCTTCGCGGAATGCCTTCATCACGTTGTGACCGAGAAAATCGGTGAACAGAATGACCAGTTGTGTTCCGCCCGGAAGGCGCGGCGCCGAGCGCTGGTGTTTGGGCTCTCGCCCGGTGATGTGATGGCCGATCTTCAATCCGAATTCAGCCAGCACGTCCGGAATGTTTCCAAGCCGGTCCGCGCCCACGAGTACGGCATCCATGCGCACATCCTTTATGAGAACAATTCTCATTCAAGATAGTGCAATTGCGAACACTTTGCAATTGCGAATCACTTCTGTTAAGTTTTCGCCGCCATCGGGCAGGACGGATTCCCCGCCCCAGCCGGCATGTGCATGAACCGTACTCAATGGAGCTTTCGATGACTTCCCGTCTGATCCGGCTGGCCGCTGCACTCGGTGTCAGCCTGCTGATTGCGCCCGCCGGCGCGCAGGACAAGGTGCTCAACCTCTACTCGGCCCGTCACTACCAGACCGACGAGGCGCTGTACGCAAATTTCACGCGCCAGACCGGCATCAAGATCAACCGCATCGAAGGCAAGGAAGAAGAATTGCTGGAGCGCATCCGCAACGAAGGCGCGAACAGCCCGGCCGACGTGTTCATCACGGTCGATGCGTCGCGTCTCGCCCAGGCCGACGGCTTCGGCCTGTTTGCACCGGTGAAGTCGGCGGTGCTCGAAAGCCGCATCCCGGCACATCTGCGCGACCCGGAGTCGAACTGGTTCGCCTTCTCCACCCGGGCGCGCGTCATCGTCTACAACAAGCTCAGGCTGAAGGCGGCCGATGTGGCCAACTACGAAGATCTGGCCAAGCCTGCACTCAAGGGCAAGGTGTGCTCGCGTTCGGGCGCGCATCCGTACAACATTTCACTCGGCGCTGCGCTGATCCAGCATATCGGCGAGGCGAAGACCGAAGAGTGGGCGCGCGGCGTCGTGTCCAACTTCGCCCGCTCGCCCAAGGGCGGTGACACCGACCAGATCAAGGCGGTGGCGGCCGGCGAATGCGATGTGGCGGTGTCCAACACCTACTACCTCGTGCGGCTGCTGCGCTCGACCAAGCGCGAAGACCAGGCGTTGATGGAGAAGGTTGGCGTGGTGTGGCCGAACCAGTCGTCGTTCGGCACGCACATCAACGTGTCCGGTGGCGGCATGCTCAAGACCGCACCGAACAAGGATGCCGCAGTGAAGTTCCTTGAGTATCTCGCGTCGGATGAAGCACAGGCCTACTTCGCCGATGGCAACAACGAATGGCCGGTGGTGCCGTCAGTGCAGGTGTCGAACGCCGAACTGAAGTCGCTCGGCAGCTTCAAGGCCGACACGCTGAACGTCGGCGAACTGGCGAAGACGACCGCCCAGGCACAGAAGGTGTTCGACCGCGCCGGCTACCGCTGAGCGGCGCGCGTTTGACGAGAGGCCCCGCCCGTGGCGGGGCTTTTTCGTATGCGCGGCGCGCACATCGATAGAATCGGGCGCTCACCCTCCCCTGCCTCCCATGCTCGCCTCGCTCACGCTCCTGCTCGTGTTCCAGCTGATCGGCGAAACCGTCGTGCAGTGGCTGCGCCTGCCGGTGCCCGGACCGGTGCTCGGCATGCTGCTTCTTTTTGCCGCGCTGGTGATTCGCGGCGGCGTGCCGACCGAATTGCGCGACACGGCCAACGGCCTGCTGCAGCACCTTTCGCTGCTGTTCGTGCCAGCCGGCGCCGGCGTCATGACGCATCTGGGTCTGCTGGCCACCGCCTGGCTGCCGATCACCGTCGCCATCCTGCTCAGCACGGCCGTCACGCTGCTGTTCACCGCCTTCGTCATGCGCGCCGCCGCCCGACAGCGATGAACCCGGAACTGCGTGAACTGTGGGTCTATCTATCCACGTCGCCACTGCTCGGGCTGACGCTGACCCTGCTCACCTACCAGCTGGCGTACGCGCTATACGCGAAACTGGGTTCGCATCCGCTGGCCAATCCGGTCGCCATCGCGGTCGCGCTCATCGTGGCCATCCTGACCTTCACCGGCACCCCCTATGCGGTCTATTTCGAGGGCGCGCAGTTCGTGCACTTCCTGCTCGGACCGGCCACCGTGGCGCTGGCGGTGCCGCTGTATGCGCAGTGGCCACGGCTGAAAAAGCTGTTCGGTGCGTCGATGCTCGCGCTGGTCACCGGATCGGTGGTGTCGGTCGTGTCGGTATGGCTGATCGCCGAAGCCTTCGGCGCCAGCGATCAGGTGCTGCGTTCGCTGGCGCCGAAGTCGGTCACCTCGCCGATCGGCATGGGCATTTCGGAAAAGATCGGCGGACTGCCGTCGCTGACCGCGGTGCTCATCATGCTGACCGGCATCGTCGGCGCAGTCATCGGGCCGGCGCTGCTGAAGACGACCGGCACGCAGGACGATGCGATCCGCGGCTTCGCGATCGGCATGAGCGCACACGGCATCGGTACCGCACGCGCCTTCCAGATCAGTGAAACCGCAGGCGCCTTTTCGGCGCTTGCAATGGGATTGAACGGTGTCATCACATCGATTGTGGTGCCCGTGCTCGTGCATGGACTAGCCTGACGGGGCGTGAACAACCGGCAGCGCTTCAGAATCGCGGGCTGTCGTACAGCGCGCGAGTTGCGCCATACTTATGGCCCCGCAGACGGACGAGACCTGTCCGTTTCCGGCGTTGATCCGGCCACTTCCAGCAAAGCAGCAGATGACCTCGCACTCCAGTGAAAAGAAATACCGCGCCATCGGCCAGTTGCCGCAGGGCGACGCAACCGGGCACGGCGGACCCGATGCGCCCGCAGCGGCTGGCCCGGCCGCCGTTTCCGGTGCCATGTGCCGCCTGCCCACCCGCTATGGCGACTTCGCGCTGCATGGCTATGCCGACCCGGCCACCGGGTTGGAACATGTCGCGCTGACGCTGGGCGACTTTTCGGACGGCGCACCGGTACTGCTGCGCCTGCATTCCGAGTGCCTGACCGGCGACACGCTGTTCAGCCTGCGCTGCGACTGCGGCCCGCAGCTCGAAGCGTCGCTGCGTGCCATCGCCGCCGAAGGACGCGGCGCGCTTGTATATCTGCGCCAGGAGGGCCGCGGCATCGGCCTGATCAACAAGATCCGCGCCTACGCGCTGCAGGACACCGGCGCCGACACCGTGGACGCCAACCGCATGCTGGGCTTCGCCGACGATGCGCGCGACTATCGTTTCGCCGCGCACATCGTGCAGAGCCTGGGCATCCGCCAGGCCCGCCTGCTGACCAACAACCCGCTGAAGGTGCGCGCGCTCGAAGCGCAGCAGATCGAAGTGATCGAACGCATCCCGCTGCACGCCGGCGCCAATCCGCTGAATCACCGCTATCTGTCGACCAAGGCCCATCGCATGGGTCACCTGCAGGATTGACGGAACCGTCCCGCCCAAATGAGCCATCACGATGCACAGGATTTCTGGTCCGACAAGTACCGCGCTGCGGGCCAGGCCTATCTGTTCGGCACCGCGCCGAACCGCTTCCTGCAGTCGCAGTCCGCACTGCTGCTGCCCGGCCAGCGCGCGCTGAGCATCGCCGACGGCGAAGGCCGCAACGCGGTCTGGCTGGCGGAACGGGGGCTGGACGTGACCGCGACCGAACTGTCGCCGGTCGCACTCGACAAGGCGGCGACGCTCGCCGCAGCGCGCGGTGTCAGCGTTGATTTCGCGCTGGCCGACGCGCTGCGCTGGACGTATCCGGACGAGGCCTTCGATCTGGTGGTCGGCATCTTCATACAGTTCGCCGCGCCGGACGAGCGTCGGGCACTGTTCGAAAACATGAAGCGCACGCTCAAGCCGGGCGGCTGCATCGTGCTGCAGGGCTACACGCCCAAACAGCTCGACTACGGCACCGGCGGCCCGTCGGCGGTCGAAAACCTCTACACCGCCGCGTTGCTGCGCGACGCTTTCGGCGACTTCGAGCTGGAGTGCCTGCAGGAATATGAATCGGAGCTGGACGAAGGCCTCGCACATCGCGGACATTCGGCACTGATCGGGATGGTGGCACGGAAGGTCTGAAAACCTGGCAGCAAGCCCAGTTGCATTGCCGGCACGGTTCGCGAAAGTGGAACGTAAAATCGTGTCCCGGACCCTTCGCCGGGAAGTTCCAGTTTGATAGAATGCCGTAATGCGAATTCTGGTTGCCCTGTTGCTTTCGTTTTTCGTTGCCTTCCAGGGCAGCGCAATGGCGCACGGCTTCCAGCGCACGTGTCCCATGAGTCACGATGCCGTGGCGGCCGCCTCTGCAGGTGCAGGTTCACTTGCCCAGGTTGTCGCCGATTGCTGCATCGATCCCGACACGGCTGCCAGAACCGGCATGTCCTGCAAGATGGAAAAATCATGCTGCGCATCAGGCGTCTGCATCCTTCTGTCGCTTGACACCCACCTTCCTCCGGCACCGACATCCTGCTCGGTGCCATCGCAGACGCCGCCGATCGCGTCGAATGCACTCGTCGCAGTCTGGCGACCGCCCTCCTTCAGCTAACACCATGTAACCGCAATGTGGCTGCCGACCTTTTTCAGGGTCGGGAGTTTCCGGCCCTCGCGCAGGCAGTCGCGAAGGCATTTGTCACGCATGGAGTTCGCTGATGCACATTCTTCTCACCCGGGAGGCCAGCGGGCCGCCCGTTCATCACGCCCGTCAATGCGGGCGTCGCGGGTTCGCAGCGCTCGCGATGGTCATGCTGTCGCTCGGCCTCATCAATCCTGCGATGACACAGCCTTCGCTGACATTGCAGGCCGCGCTGGATGCGGCACAGGCACGATCGGCAACGCTTCAGGCACAGCATGCGGCGGCCCGGGCAGCCCGGGAAATGGCCGTTGCAACCGGGCAACTGCCCGACCCAGTATTGCGCTTGGCGGTCGACAACCTGCCCATCGAAGGCTCGGGGCGCTACAGCCTGACGGACGACTTCATGACGATGCGCTCTGTCGGACTGGCGCAGACCTTTACCGGATCTGAAAAGCGCCAGGCGCGCAGCGCCCGCTACGAACGCGAAGCCGACGCCGCCCTGGCGACGCGATCCACGCTGCTGGCCCGACTGCGCACGCAAACCGCCCGCGCCTGGTTCGAACGCTACTTCCTCGAGCGGATGCTCGAACTGTTGCAACGTCAGCGTGAGGAAACAGTCAGCATCAGTGCCGGGGTTGAATCGGCCTACCGGGGCGGTCGCAGCCCGCTGGCCGACGTGTTGTCAGCCCGCGCGGCGATCGCACGCATCGATGATCGACTGCACGAGGTGCGCGCCGACCTCGACAACGCGAGAGCACTTTTGCAACGCTGGGTGGGCGACGCGGGATCGAAGCCCCTCGGAGCGCCCCCGAAGATCGACAGCACCCGTCTGGCAGAACACGCGCTGGCCCATGAAATCGATCAGCATCCCGACATCGCACTCATGAATGCCCGCGAACATGTCGCGCTCGCCACGGCCGAGGTGGCAAGACAGGAAAAAAGCGCCGACTGGAGCTGGTCGGTGATGTACAGCAAGCGGGGCAGCGTGTTCGGCGACATGGTGTCACTGGGCGTTTCCATTCCGTTGCAATGGGATCAGGCCGGGCGACAGGACCGCGAACTGGCGGCCCGACTGGAACAGGTAGAACAGGTCCGCTCCGAACGCGAAGAGATGCGACGCGAACATCTGTTCGATCTGCAACGCCTGCTCGCCAACTGGCGAAGCAGCCTCCGCCGTCTGGCGGACTACGACAACACGCTGATCCCGCTCGCGACCGAGCGCGTCGACGCGGTGTCGGCCGCGTTTCGGGGCGGCAAGGCGTCCCTTGCCGCCGTTCTCGAAGCGCGCCGCATGGTGACTGACATTGCGCTCGATCGACTGCGCATCGAGAGGCAGACTGCCGCGTGGTGGGCCGAGCTGACTTTTCTGATTCCGGAAGATCTGCCCGCGCACGCTGCGGCGCCGACACCTTCCGACCAACCAGCCCGGGAGCCGATGCCATGAACAGGAAGACCATCGTGATCGCCCTGGTGGCGACAGGCGTACTCAGTGCAGTCGGTCTGGGCCTGTACCGACTGGGAGTCGAGAGCGGAATGGCGCACGCGCCGATGCCGGAGACCGCGGGGGACGGGAGCCCGTCCGCGGGTGCCGGCGTCGACCCTGCTACATGGGGGATACCCGAGGGCGAAGCGGCGACACGGCGCCACATCGAGTCGGGTCTCAAGGCGGGTGATGTCGATCCGGTCACCGGTCGCAGAGTCCTTCACTACCACGACCCAATGGTTCCAGGTCAGAAGTTCGACGCGCCGGCAAAGTCGCCCTTCATGGACATGATGCTGGTACCCGCCTACGCGGGCGCCGCGGGTGCCGACAGCGGCACGGTCACGGTGAGTTCGCGCATTCAGCAGAATTTCGGGCTGCGTACGGGCGAAGTCGTTTCAGGTCAGCTTGCACCCGGAGTTTCAGCGGTGGGCACCGTGGCCTGGAATGAACGCGGCCAGGTTGCGGTGCAGGCGCGCGCGACCGGCTTCATCGAGAAGCTGCATGTTCGGGCGGAACTGGATCACGTCCGCAAAGGGCAGCCGCTGCTGGATATGTACGTGCCCGACTGGGTGGCGGTTCAGGAAGACTATCTGACCGCCCGGCGCTTGCAGGGAAGCGGGTTGGAGTCACTCGCCGAAGCCGCCCGTCAGCGTATGCGTCAGGCCGGCATGACCGAAGCGCAGATCGCCCTGGTCGAAAGTACCGGGCAGGTGCAGGCCCGCGTGACCGTGGTCGCCCCCGCCAGTGGCGTGGTCATCGAACTGATGGCGCGTGAAGGCAGTACGGCGATGATGGGCATGCCGCTCCTGCGAATCAACGATCTTTCCAGTGTCTGGGTGCAGGCCGAAGTACCGGAAAGCCAGGCCGCGCAGCTCGCCGAAGGCGCACAGGTGGCCGCGCACACGCCGGCGCTGCCGGGGGAGGTATTCCGCGGACAGGTGCAGGCCTTGTTGCCCGAAGTCGATCCGGCGACACGCACGCGCAAGGCGCGCATGGTCCTGGCCAATCCCACGAGCAAGCTGGTTCCCGGCATGTTCGTGCAGCTGCAACTCACCAGTGATCAAGCGCGCCCCGCGCTGCTGGTACCTTCCGAAGCACTGGTTCGCACCGGCAAGCGCACGCTGGTCATCGCAGTCGAAGAGGACGGGACATTTCGACCGACTGAGGTGCAGGTCGGTCACGAACAGGGCGGCCAGACCGAAATTCTGGCGGGGCTTGCCGAGGGTCGGAAAATCGTGCTGTCCGGACAGTTCCTCATCGATTCCGAAGCCAGTCTGAAAGGTGTTGAGGCACGCTTGTCTTCGGGCGAAGCACAAGGGCCGACGAGCGCTGCACAGCCAACCTATCAAACGCACGCGCGGGTGGAGGCCGTGAGCGGTTACACCCTCACGCTGACGCATCCTGAAATTCCCGCGTTGCAGTGGCCGGGCATGACCATGGAATTCAAGTTGGCTCCCGAACCCGCCCTCCCCACCCCCTCCGCGGGGAGCGAGATCGACATCGAGTTCCGCATGCGGGATGGTGACGCGCCGCAGATCGTCAGATGGCAAGCGCGCAATGGTGACCGGACGGGAGGTGCGCGATGATTGCCCGTCTGATCCATTGGTCGATCGCGAACCGCTTTCTGGTCCTGATCGCCACCGTATTGCTGGCGATCTGGGGTGTGGTATCCGTGCTTCGCACGCCGCTCGACGCCCTGCCCGATCTGTCGGACACCCAGGTGATCATCCGCACTTCTTGGCCGGGGCAGGCGCCGCAGCTGGTCGAGAATCAGGTCACCTATCCGCTGACCACCACGATGCTGTCGGTGCCGGGCGCGCGGGTGGTGCGCGGCTATTCGTTCTTTGGCGACAGCTACGTCTATGTGTTGTTCAAGGACGGTACAGACCTGTACTGGGCGCGCTCCAGGGTACTGGAGTACCTCAACCAGGTGCAGTCGCGCCTGCCGCCGGGAGCCAGCTCGGCGCTTGGGCCGGATGCGACCGGGGTGGGCTGGATCTACCAGTACGCCCTGATCGACACATCAGGCAGGCAGGACCTGTCGCAACTGCGCAGCCTGCAGGACTGGTTCCTGAAATACGAGCTCAAGACCGTACCCGGCGTAGCCGAGGTGGCCACCATCGGCGGCATGGTGCGGCAGTACCAGGTGGTGCTTGATCCGGACAAGCTGGCCGCGTATCGAATTCCCCACGGCAAGGTGATCGCGGCGATTCGCCTTGCGAATCAGGAAGTGGGGGGCTCGGTGCTTGAAATGGGTGAAGCCGAGTTCATGGTGCGTGCCTCCGGATATCTGCAGAGCTTGGACGACTTCCGGGCCATTCCACTCATGACTACCGAGGCAGGCGTATCCGTTCTGCTGGGTGATGTGGCGCATGTTCAGATCGGTCCCGAAATGCGGCGCGGAATCGGTGAGCTGGACGGCGAAGGAGAAGCGGTGGGCGGCATTGTCGTCATGCGCTCCGGCGAAAACGCGCTGACCACCATTGCTGCGGTCAAGGCCAAACTGGCTGCCTTGAAAACGAGCCTGCCACAAGGCGTCGAGATCGTGCCCACCTACGACCGCTCGGGGCTCATCGAGCGCGCCATAGAGAACCTCAGCCACAAGCTGCTCGAAGAGTTCGCGGTCGTGGCCGCCGTGTGTGTGCTTTTTCTGTTTCACCTGCGTTCGGCTCTGGTGGCCATCGTCTCGTTGCCCCTGGGCATTCTGGCGGCCTTCATCGTCATGCACTGGCAAGGAGTCAACGCCAACATCATGTCACTGGGCGGCATCGCCATAGCCATCGGTGCAATGGTTGACGCGGCGGTGGTCATGATAGAGAACGCACACAAACATCTGGAGGAATGGAATCACGCTCATGCAGGGGCGCAACTGCAGGGCGAGACGCGCTGGCGGGTAATCGGAGACGCCGCTGCCGAGGTGGGCCCGGCGCTGTTTTTTTCCTTGCTCATCATCACCCTCTCCTTCGTGCCGATCTTCACGCTGGAGGCGCAGGAAGGAAAACTGTTCTCACCACTGGCCTTCACCAAGACGTACGCCATGGCGGCAAGTGCGGGGCTCGCGGTGACGCTGATCCCGGTGCTGATGGGTTATCTGATCCGGGGCCGCATCCCGGACGAGCACAAGAACCCGATCAATCGCTTCTTTGTCGCCCTCTACAGACCCCTGCTCGAAATCGTGCTGCGCTTTCCCAAGGCGACCATCGCCGTCGCAATGGTGTTCATGGCGGCCAGTTGGTGGCCCTTGCAGCAACTGGGCAGCGAGTTCATGCCGCCGCTCGACGAAGGCGACCTGCTGTACATGCCAAGTGCCTTGCCGGGCATGTCGGCAGGCAAGGCGGCTCAATTGCTGCAGCAAACGGACCGGCTGATCAAGGCGGTGCCCGAGGTGGCCACGGTCTACGGCAAGGCCGGCAGAGCCATGACTGCGACCGATCCGGCACCGCTGGTGATGTTCGAAACCATCATCCAGTTCAAGCCAAAAAGCGAGTGGAGGGTCGGCATGACCCCCGAGAAGCTCGTCGAGGAACTTGACAGGACCGTGCGCGTACCCGGATTGACGAACATCTGGATTCCACCGATCCGCAACCGTCTCGACATGCTGGCCACTGGCATCAAGAGTCCGGTCGGCGTCAAGGTGCTCGGGAGTGATCTATCCGTCATCAACCGGCTCACGGGCGAAATCGAGCAGGCGGTCAAGCAGGTGCCCGGCGTCACCAGCGCCTTTGCCGAGCGCCTGACCGGTGGACGTTATGTCAATGTGGATATCAAGCGCGAGCGTGCGGCGCGCTACGGACTCAACATGTCTGACGTGCAGTCGGTGGTGGCCAGCGCCGTGGGTGGCATGAATATCGGTGAGACCATTGAAGGCTTGCAGCGCTACCCGATCAACGTGCGATATCCGCGCGAGTTGCGGGACTCGCTGAACCGCTTGCGCAGCCTGCCTATCGTGACGCCGAGAGGGCAGTTGCTTGTGCTCGGTGACGTAGCCGACATTCGCATCGAGGATGGTCCGCCGATGCTGCGCAGCGAGAACGCTCGCCTGGCGGGGTTCGTGTACGTCGATCTGCGTGGTCGTGACCTCGGCACCGCGGTGCGCGAGATGCAGCAAACGGTGGTCGATCAGGTGAAACTGCCGCCGGGCTACTCGGTGTCGTGGTCAGGTCAATTCGAGTTTCTCGAACGCGCCAGCGCCAAGCTCAAACTGGTCGTGCCTTTCACGCTGCTCATAATCTTCGTGCTGCTTTACATGACCTTCAAGCACTTCGGCGAAGCACTGCTGCTGATGGCGACCTTGCCCTTTGCCCTCGTCGGCGGGATCTGGCTGCTGTTCGGCCTGAACTACAACCTGTCGGTGGCGGGTGTCGTGGGTTTCATCGCGCTCGCGGGCGTAGCAGCCGAATTCGGCGTGATCATGCTGCTCTACCTCAGGCAGGCGTGGACGGCGCGCATCGACCGGAACATGACCAGCGAGGCCGATCTGCTGGATGCGATCCGCGAAGGGGCCGTGCTGCGCGTGCGGCCCAAGGCGATGACCGTGGCGGTGATTCTGGCCGGCCTGCTGCCCATCATGTGGGGCGGAGGCACCGGCAGCGAGGTCATGCAACGCATCGCGGCACCCATGGTGGGTGGCATGATCACCGCACCGCTGCTGTCCATGCTGGTGATACCGGCCGCGTACTACCTGATGCGTCGGCCTCGCAGAACATTCCTTCCGCCATGACACATCGCTCACTCATGCAGTGACGGTACGCCCATCAGCCTTCAACGTCCGTCCGCACCATGGTGCCCAGGAAGGGACTCGAACCCCCACGCCTCGCGGCGCCAGAACCTAAATCTGGTGCGTCTACCAATTTCGCCACCTGGGCAGGCGGCACGGATTCTATCAGGCGGGGCCGGCGGCACGCGCCCGGTATACTCCGCCACCCATGTCGGTCGAACACTACGAAAACTTTCCGGTCGCGTCGAAGCTGATGCCGCCAGCGCTGCGCGAGCCAGTGGCCGCGATCTACTGGTTCGCCCGCAATGCCGACGATCTGGCGGACGAAGGCGACGCCGCGCCCGAGGCGAGGCTGGCGGCGCTCGAACTGTGCCGCGAACAGTTGCGCATCATCGAACACGGCGGCGAACCGGACGACGCCATCCACCGCCGCCTCGCGCGCGCGGTGCGCCAGTGGTGGCTTCCGCTGCCGCTGTTCCATGACCTGCTCGACGCCTTCGCGCAGGATGTGGTGCAGACCCGCTACGCCAGCCAAGCCGAACTGCTCGACTACTGCCGCCGCTCGGCCAACCCGATCGGCCGCCTGCTGCTGTGCCTGTACAAGGTGGACGATGCCGCCAGCCTGGCGCAGTCGGACGCGATCTGCAGCGCGCTGCAACTGATCAACCACTGGCAGGACGTGGCGATCGACTGGCGCAAGAACGCCGACGGCATCCCGCCCGGTCGCGTCTACATGCCGCTCGATGCGATGGCGCGCTTCGGCGTGACCGAAGCGCATCTGGCGCAGTCGGACTGCGACGCCGCCTTCCGCGCATTGATGAAACACCTGGTCGATGACGCCCGCGCGCTGATGCACGCCGGCATGCCGCTGGCCCGCACGCTGCCGGGTCGCACCGGCTGGGAGCTGCGTCTGGTCGTGCAGGGCGGGCTGCGCATTTTGCAGCGCATCGAGCAGGTCGATTACGATGTATTCCGCCACCGCCCGAAACTGGGCCGTGCCGACTGGCCCGTGATCGGGTGGAAAGCCCTGAACTACCCATGACACCCGACGAATACTGTCAGGATCGCGCCGCAAAGAGCGGCTCGTCCTTCTACTACAGCTTCCTGTTCCTGCCGCCGCCGCGCCGCCGCGCCATCACTGCGCTGTACGCCTTCTGCCGCGAAATCGACGACGTGGTCGACGAGACCTGCGACATGAGCCTCGCGCGCACCCAGTTGGCCTGGTGGCGCGCCCAGGTCGCCGCCTGTTTCGACGGCACGCCCGAACATCCGGTCTGCCTGGCGCTGATTCCGGCCATCCGCGAATTCAGCCTGCCGCGCGAGCAGCTGCTGGAAATCATCGACGGCATGGAAATGGATCTCGACCAGTCGCGCTATCTCGACTTCAAGGGCCTGCAGCTCTACTGCTACCGCGTCGCGTCGGTGGTGGGGCTGCTGGCGGCGCAGATCTTCGGCAGCACGCAGCGCGAAACGCAGAAGTACGCGCACGATCTGGGCATCGCCTTCCAGCTCACCAACATCATCCGCGACGTCGGCGAAGACGCTCGGCGGGGTCGCATCTACCTGCCGGTCGACGAGCTGCAGCGCTTCAATGTGCGCGCCGCCGACATCCTGAACGCGCGCTACAGCGACGAGTTCCGTCAGCTGATGGAGTTCCAGATCGAGCGCGCCCGGCACTACTACGAGCAGGCGATGGCCGCGTTGCCGGCGGTCGATCGCGCGTCGCAGCGGCCCGGTCTGGTGATGGCGGCGATCTACCGCACCTTGCTCGACGAGATCGAGCGCGACGGCTGCCGCGTACTGGACCGGCGCATCGCGCTGACGCCGGTGCGCAAGCTCTGGCTGGCCTGGAAGACGTGGCTGCGGAGTTGAAGGCCAACCGGCCATCGGTCGCCATCGTCGGCGCCGGCTGGGCCGGCCTGGCCTGCGCGGTGGAATGCGTGGCGCGCGGTGTGCGCCCGGTGGTGTTCGAGGCGGCGTCGCAGGTCGGCGGCCGCGCGCGCGCCGTCGAGCTCGACGGTCTGGCGCTGGACAACGGCCAGCACATCCTGATCGGCGGCTATGTCGACACGCTGGCGATGATGCGCACCGTCGGCGCAGAGCCTGACGTGCTGTTCGACCGCCTGCCACTGTCGCTGCGCTTCACCGACGGCTTCGAACTGCGCGCCCGCTCCGGCTCGCCGTGGGCGCAGGCCGTCGCCTTCATGACCTGCCCCGGTCTGACCTGGGGCGACCGGCTGGCTGCACTGCGCCTGATGGCGGCGATCCGCCGGGCGCCAGCCGCCGACGAGACGGTGACGCAGATGTTTGCGCGTACCCGCCAGACCGACACCAATGTGCGCTACCTGTGGGCGCCCCTGTGCATCGCCGCGCTGAACACCGGACTCGACGACGCGAGTGCCCGCGTGTTCGCCCAGGTGCTGCGCGACACACTGCTCGGGCGCGCCGGCGCCTCAGACGTGCTGCTGCCGCGCACCGATCTGGGCCAGCTGTTTCCGGCGCCAGCTGCCGCCTGGCTGACACGGCAGGGTGGCCAGGTGCGCGCGGGCGAGCGGGTGCGCAGCATTTCGCCGCATGCAGCCGGTTTCGCGCTCGATGTCGCCGGCAACCCGGAAGTCTTCGCACAGGTCGTCGTCGCCACCAGCCCGCACCACGTGCCGTCGCTGATCGGCGCCCTGCCGGGCACCGAGCGCATCGCGGCGGAGATCGCTTCGCTCGGCTATGAACAGGTAAGCACCGTGTTCGCCGATTTCGGGGAAGGCGCGCGCCTGCCGCAGTCCATGATGGGCTTCGCCGACGGCGTGCCGCACTGGATATTCGACCGCGGCGCGCTGGGCGGGCCGCCCGGATTGATGGCCTGCGTGGTGTCGGCCGCCGACGCGGCGCGCGACGACACCGAGCGCGCCGTCATCGACGCGGTACGACGCGCCTTTCCGGCGCTGCCCGAACCGCGCCGGGTGCGCACACTGACCGACCGGCGCGCGACCTTCCGCTGCACGCCGGGCCGTGCCGCGATCGCACAGCCGGCCGACCCGCGGCTGGCGCTGGCCGGCGACTACCTGCTGCCGCTTTATCCGGCGACGCTGGAATCTGCGGTGCGCAGCGGCATCGCCGCCGCCCGGCGCGTGGCCGGCTGAAAGAGGCATGACGATGCGCGACTGCATCATCGCCTTGCTCCTCGCGCTGACGCTGACCGCCCCGGTGAGCGGGCAGCCCGCAAGCCCCATGCCGTTCAGTTTCGCCGCCTGGGGCGACGTGCCGTACAGCCGGGTCGAGCGCGACAAGGCGCGCGACATGCTGGCCGAACAGGCCGCGCTGCCACTGGCGTTTTCGATCCACATCGGCGACATCAAGAGCGGCGGCAGCGTGTGCGACGACGCCACGTTCGCCGACCGGCAGGCATTGCTCGACGGCTCGACCCATCCGCTCATCCTGCTCGCAGGCGACAACGAGTGGACCGACTGCGCGCGCGCATCGGCCGGCGGCTATGCACCGCACGAGCGGCTGGATGCGCTGCGCGCGCGCTTCTTCGCCACCGGAGAATCGCTCGGCCAGCGCCGGCTCGCGCTGACGCGGCAGGACTGCTGCGCGGAAAACGTGCGCTGGTCGCATCAGGGCGTGCTGTTCGCCACGCTCAATGTGTCCGGCAGCGCGCTGCCACCGGGCCCGCGCAGCGAGCAGCTGGAAGCGGCAACGCTGCGCTGGCTGGACGACACCTTCGCGCAGGCGCAGACCGGTGGCGCGCAGGCGCTGGTGATCGCCTTCCACGCCAACCCGGCGTTCGCCGATCACGCGAAGGGCTCGCCGCGCCCGCGTTACCGCTCGCTGCTCGACCGCCTGGCCCTTGGCGCGGCCCGCTATGCGCGCCCGGTGCTGCTGATCCACGGTGACACGCACCGTTACCGGGTGGACCAGCCGCTGCACGACCCGCGCAGCGGCGCCGTCCTCGACAACGTGACGCGGCTGGAAACGCACGGTTCGCCGTGGCTGGGCTGGACGCTGGTGAAGGTCGATCCCGCCGCCACGCCGCCCTTCAGCTTCGAACCGCGCCCGCAGTGGCTGCCTTGAACAGACCGACATCCTGATCAGCGGGGCGCTCACAGCGTCGTGCACAAAAAGCGCTCGACGTTCCTGAGCCGCAATGAAGCCCCGGTTCGTTCGCCCTGTACACTCATAGCCCTTCACTTGCGTCCCCTCGCCCTGCCTCAGCTGATGCGCATCGTCCTCGACACCAATGCCGTGCTCGACCTGCTGCTGTGGCACAACGCCGAACTCGACTGCGTGGCACAGGCGCTGGCGGCCGGCCCTGCGCAGCTGGTGTGTGACGAAGCCTGCCTGCGCGAATTGCGGACGGTGCTGCGCTATCCGAAGTTCGGGCTGGACGACGCGCAAGCGGCGGCGCTCTACGAAGCCTATTGCATGAAGCTCGAACTGTCGCCGCTGCCCGAGAGCCCCGACACAGGCCAGCCGCGCTGCCGCGACCGTGAAGACCAGAAATTCTTCGACCTCGCGGTGCGTGCCGGCGCCGACCTGCTGGTGACGCGTGACCGCGCCTTGCTGCGCCTGGGCCGACACCGTCTGTGCCCGCCGACCTTGCGCATCCTCGCGCCCCCCGCCATCCAGACCTTGTTCACCGCGGCACGCGGTGAGTAATTCCCGGCGTCCGCCGCGGGTCGCAGATTCAAGCTTTTCGTGAGGTTTTGTAAGTCGGCCCTGCCTATACTCCGGCCGCTTCGACAGACGTGCGCAGACACGTCGCCCAACCCAATTCGCAACGCGCAACTCCGCGCGCCTTGCCTGCAGATATCCTGAGAGAGGCCCCGCATGACCCCCGCGCTCCGTCACACCCCGCTTGCGCTCGCCCTTGCGCTGATTGGCCAGTGCGCCAGCGCCGAAGAACTGAAGATTGCCCCCACCGTGGTCATCACCGGAACCCGGGTCGAGCAGAATTCCTTCGATCTGCCGATGGCCATCGATTCGATCGACAAGACGACGATCCAGGAACAGCGCGGCACGGTGAATCTGTCGGAAGTGATCAATCGCGTGCCGGGCGTGGCTTCGGCCGGCAAGGAGAACTACACGCAGGAGCAATCGCTGACGATCCGCGGCTTCGGCGCGCGGTCGGCGTTCGGCGTACGTGGGGTCAAGCTGATTGCCGACGGCATTCCGGCCAGCACGCCGGACGGTCAGGGCGGCACCGGTCTGTTCGACCTGGCATCGGCCAGTCGCATCGAAGTGCTGCGCGGCCCTTTCTCGGCGCTGTACGGCAACCATTCGGGCGGCGTCGTCCAGATCTTCACCGAAGACGGACCGGAGAACTTCACGATCACCCCCAGCTTCCAGTTCGGCAGCTACGGCACGCAGCGCTCCGGCGTGAAGTTCGGCGACACCGTCGGCAATCTGAACTACACCGCCAGCGTGTCGGATTTCCGTACCGACGGCTACCGCGACTACAGCCGCTCGGACAAGCAGCAGGCCAATTTCAAGGCACGCTGGATGCTCGGCGACAAGGCTTCGCTGACCTTCGTCGGCAACTACATGCATCAGCAGGGTCAGGATCCGCTCGGCCTCACCTTCACCCAGCTGAACAGCGATCGCCGGCAGCAGGGCACCTCCAATCGCAACCTCGCCGGCAACCCGGGCATCGCCGAATTCTTCGGCACGCGTCGCACACTCGAAAACTCGCAGGGTGGCGTGGTGTTCGACACCGCCCTGTCCGACCGGGACAACCTGCGCGCGATGTTCTACCTGGGCAACCGCAACAACGAGCAGTACCTGGCACTGAATGCGGGTACGCAGGACAACGTCACCGCATCCGGTGGCGTATCGGTCTTCGATCGTGACTACTGGGGCACCAGCCTGCGCTGGACGCGCAAGCTCGAAACCGTCACGTTCAGCGTCGGCGCAGAGTACGAGCGCGCCGACGAAGCACGCAAGGGCTACCGCAACGGCACGACCACCGCCGGCGCGCAGGCGCTGAGTGCCGTGTTCGGCTTCCGCGGCGCCCTCAAGCGCGACGAGCGCAACGTAGCGGAACAGACGGGCACCTTCGTCCAGGGCGAGTGGGCCGTCACGAAGGATGTGTCGCTGTCGGGTGGCCTGCGCTACACGAAGATGGATTTCAAGTCGAACGACAACTTCATCTGCAACGGCGGATGCTCCGGCACGACGAATGTCGCCGGCGTGAATCCGGACGACAGCGGTTCGGCTTCGTTCAGCGACTGGACGTATGCACTCGGTGCCATATGGAAGGTGACCCAGACCAGCAACTTCTATGCGAACGCAGGGCGCAGTTTCGAAGCGCCGACGCTGATCGAACTGGCCTACCGTCCGGATGGCGGCGCCGGCCTGAATTTCGATCTGAAGCCGTCGGTCAGCGACCACTACGAAATCGGCTTCAAGACTTTTCTGAACAATTCGACCCGGCTCGACGTGGCGGCTTTCTACATCGATTCGTCCGATGAGGTGGTCATCCGCAGCAACGAGAACGGGCGCGCGGTGTACCAGAATGCCGGCGACACGTCGCGCCGCGGCCTCGAACTGGCGATCGACTCCCGGCTGACCCGCGACATCGGCGCCTATGCGTCGCTGACGCTGATCAAGGCCGAATTCGAAGATACCTTTGCCACCTGCCTGACCACCCCCTGCGCGGTCAATCAGGCGACCACCGTCGATTCGGGCAACAAGATCGCCGGCGTCGCCAACAAGTCGTTCTTCGGCGAAGTCACCTACAAGCACGATCCATGGGGCTTCAGTGGCGGCGTCGAGTACCGCGCCAGCGGCCGCATGTTCGGCGACGATACCAATCTGGTGCGGGTGGGTGGCTATGGTGTGGCATCGATCCGCGGCGGTTTCACGCAGACGGTCGGCGGCTGGAAGCTGAACGAATTCGCGCGCATCGACAACCTCTTCGACAAGGAATACGTCGGTTCGGTGTACATCAACGCCGGCAATGCACTGACGGGTCGCTACTACGCGCCGGCGTCGGAGCGCACCTGGCTGATCGGCGTGTCCGCCAGCTACGCGCTGTAAGCGTTCGCGGCGAGCCGGGGCAGCACGCGCAGCGCGTTCGCCCCGGTGGCCTGCACCAGCGTCTCTTCGCTGACACCACGGATGCCGGCAATCACCTGCGCGATGCGCGGGAGGTTGGCCGGCTCGTTGCGTTCACCGGCTGCAAATTCGGGCGGAATGTCGGGCGAGTCGGTTTCGAGCACCAGCGCGTCGAGCGGCAGTTCGGTCACCAACCGGCGCAGGTTCAGCGCTCGCGCCCAGGTCACCGCGCCTCCGAAGCCCAGTGCGAAACCCAGCTTGATGAATTCGTCCGCCTGCTGGCGGCTGCCGTTGAAGGCGTGCGCGATGCCGCCGGGACCGGTGCGACCGAACACCGCACGCAGATGCTTCAGGATGCGGTCCTGACTGCGCCGCACGTGCAGCAGCACCGGCAGGCCGAAATCACGAGCCAGCCCGAGCTGGCGCACGAAATAGTCTTCCTGCAGCGTCGGGTCTATATCGGTGACGAAGAAGTCGAGGCCGATTTCGCCGACGGCGATCACGTCGGGGTCGTCGAGTTCGAGCGCCAGGGCGTCGATGTCGGACAGCTGTGCCGCGGGGATGTAAAGCGGATGGATGCCCAGCGCAAAGCGCAGGTCGGGCTGGCCGGCGCACACCGCCCTGACGCGACCGAAGCCGGCTCGATCGACCGCCGGCAGCACGATGGCGCCGACGCCGGCCGCGCGAGCGCGTTCAATGATGCCCGCGCGGTCCGTGTCGAATTCGGATGCATCCAGATGGCAGTGCGTGTCGATCAGCATGGGCACAAGCATAGCGGCCCGTGCCCCGATGCGGCGTTCAGCGCTTCTTTTTGCCCATTTCGTTGCCGATGGCACCGCCGGCAATCGCACCGCCCACGGTACCGATGGTGCTGCCACCGGTCAGCACCGATCCGGCGACACCGCCGGCAGCCGCGCCGATCAGCGCATTGCTTTCGCTCTTGCTCATGCCGGCACAGCCAGTCATGAGCGCGGCCATTGCCGACACGACAGCCAGGGTATTCAGGGATCGGTTCGGGGTCGTCATCGCAATCTCCAGGTTCGGGAATGTCCGCCCCGTCATGCCGATGCGGCACGGGGCTTCGAAACGAGTCTAGAAAAGCGGCAGGTCCCACGGTGTCGGTGGGCAGCGCAGACGCGTGTCGGCGCCATCCGACAAGCGGGGAGGCATCAGACACGACAAGGCCGCGACTCCCTCGTGGGAGCAGCGGCCTGTGAGAGTGAAGTGCCCCTGTGGGAGTGAAGTACCCCTGTGGGAGCGGCGATCCACTGCCGGCCCTGCATGGCCGGCCGGCTCTGCGGGCGGCGAGCAGTGCTCGCCGAAACCCCCGCTCCGCCCTCGCCGCGATACGCACTCCGCACAACGACAGTCGCGGCACGATCGCGGCGACGCCGCCGCTCCCACAGGCCGCCACTCCCGCCGGGGTCACTCCCACACAGGCCACCGCTTCTGCAGCGACGGAGCTCTGCGTCAGTTCGGCTTGTGGAAGCGGAACTGACCGCCGGCGTCCAGATCGACGACGATCACATCCTTCGGTCCGAAGCTGCCCTCCAGAATCCGCTTCGACAGCGGATTCTCGATGTGCTCCTGGATCGCGCGCTTCAGCGGCCGCGCACCGAACACCGGATCGAAGCCGGCCTTGCCCAGTTCGGCCAGGGCGGCGTCCGACACCTGCAGCCCCATGTCGAGCTTGGCCAGACGCTTTTCCAGATAGCCGAGCTGGATCTTCGCGATGCTCTGGATATTGCGTTCGTCCAGCGCATGGAACACCACCACCTCGTCGATCCGGTTGATGAATTCCGGACGGAAGAAGGTTTTCACCTCGCCCATCACCGCCAGCTTCACGACGCCATAATCCGAACCCGACATCTGCTGGATCATCTGGCTGCCGAGGTTGCTGGTCATCACGATGACCGTGTTCTTGAAGTCCACCGTGCGGCCCTGGCCGTCGGTCATGCGACCGTCGTCGAGCACTTGCAGCAGCACGTTGAACACGTCCGGATGCGCCTTTTCGACCTCGTCGAACAGGATGACGCTGTACGGCTTGCGCCGCACCGCCTCGGTCAGGTAACCACCCTCGTCGTAACCGACATAGCCCGGCGGCGCGCCGATCAGGCGGCTCACCGAGTGTTTCTCCATGAACTCGCTCATGTCGATGCGGATCAGGTGGTCTTCCGAATCGAACAGGAATTCGGCCAGCGTCTTGCACAGTTCGGTCTTGCCGACACCCGTCGGGCCGAGGAACAGGAAGCTGCCGTACGGGCGGTTCTCGTCCGACAGCCCGGCGCGCGAACGGCGGATCGCGTCGGACACAAGACGCACCGCCTCGTCCTGACCGATCACGCGCTGGTGCAGCTTGTCTTCCATCTTCAGCAGCTTTTCGCGCTCGCCCTGCATCATTTTGCTGACCGGAATGCCGGTCGCACGCGACACGACCTCGGCGATTTCCTCGGCGCCGACTTCGGTGCGCAGCAGCTTGTTGGCGGGCTTCGCGGAACCAGTCTTTTCGGCCTGGTTCAGTTGCGCCTCGAGCTGGGGCAGCTTGCCGTACTGCAGTTCGGCCAGCTTGTCGAACTGACCCTTGCGCTGCAGATCCGTCATCTGCGCACGCACCCTTTCGATCTCTTCACGGATGTGGCTGCTGCCGGCAACCTGCGCCTTTTCGCTCTTCCATATTTCCTCGAGGTCGTTGTATTCGCGCGCCAGCCGGGTGATTTCCTCCTCGATCAGGCCGAAGCGGCGCTGTGACGCCTCATCGGTTTCGCGCCGCATGGCCTCGCGCTCGATCTTCAGCTGGATCAACCGGCGGTCGAGCTTGTCCATCACCTCCGGCTTGGAATCGATTTCCATCTTGATCCGCGCGGCCGCTTCGTCGATCAGGTCGATCGCCTTGTCGGGCAGGAAACGGTCGGTGATGTAGCGGTGGCTCAATTCGGCCGCAGCGACGATGGCCGGGTCGGTGATCTCGACGCCGTGATGCAGCTCGTATTTTTCCTGCAGGCCGCGCAGGATGGCGATGGTCGCCTCCACGCTCGGCTCGTCGACCAGCACCTTCTGGAAGCGGCGTTCGAGCGCGGCATCCTTTTCGATGTACTTGCGGTATTCGTCCAGCGTGGTAGCGCCGATGCAGTGCAGCTCGCCGCGCGCCAGCGCCGGCTTGAGCATGTTGCCGGCGTCCATCGCGCCTTCACCCTTGCCCGCGCCGACCATGGTGTGCAGTTCGTCGATGAACATGATGATGCGGCCTTCGTCCTTGGCCACTTCGTTCAGCACGCTCTTCAGCCGCTCCTCGAATTCGCCGCGGTACTTCGCTCCGGCCAGCAGGCCGGCCATGTCGAGCACCAGCACGCGCTTGCCCTTGAGCGTTTCCGGCACTTCGTCATTGACGATGCGCTGCGCCAGCCCTTCGACGATGGCGGTCTTGCCGACGCCCGGCTCACCGATCAGCACCGGATTGTTCTTGGTGCGCCGCTGCAGGATCTGGATCGCTCGGCGAATCTCGTCGTCGCGCCCGATCACCGGGTCGAGCTTGCCTGCGGCGGCGCGTTCGGTCAGGTCGACGCAGTACTTCTTCAGCGCCTCACGCGACCCTTCGGCTTCCGCACTGCCGACCGACGAGCCGCCGCGCACCTGCTCGATCGCCTTTTCCAGCGTCGTGCGGTCCAGCCCCGACTGCTTGAGCAGACGGCCGATATCGCCCTTGTCGCCGGCCGCCGCAAGCAGGAACATTTCGGACGCGATGAACTGGTCACCGCGCTTCTGCGCCTCGCGGTCGGCAAGGTTCAGCAGATTGGTCAGGTCGCGGCCGATCTGCACCTCGCCGCCGTGCCCCTCGACGGTCGCGATGCGCGAAAGCGCCTCTTCGACCGATTTCTTCAGAGGCGCGACATTGGCGCCGGCGCGCTGCAGGAGCGACGTCGTAGCGCCGTCGTCCTGGTTGAGCAGCGCGAGCAGCAGGTGTGCCGGCTCGATGTACTGGTGGTCGCGGCCGACCGCAACGCTCTGGGCGTCGGCGATGGCCTGCTGGAACTTGGTGGTCAGTTTGTCGAAGCGCATTGGGTTCTCCCGGATCTTGTCTGGTCGGTATCTGGGGCAAACGCGGCGCTTTTCAATCGCGAAGCGCTTGACGCGGATCAAATTACCGGACGAGACGCACGCCACAGACTGTGTCCGGTAAAGTGAAACCGTTTCGACACGCAAGCCCGACATGTCTGCGCATCACCGATCCGCCAGCAAGATCATGAGTGCCGCCGAGGCGGTAGCCCGCATTCCCGATGGCGCGACCTTGGCCACCACCGGTTTCGTCGGCATCGGTTTCGCCGAACATGTGGCGATCGCAGTCGAACAGCGCTTCATCGATACGCAGCATCCGCGCGACCTCACGCTGGTCTATGCGGCGGGTCAGGGAGACGGCCACTCGCGCGGCCTGAACCACTTCGGCCATGAAGGCCTGGTGAAGCGGGTGATCGGCGGCCACTGGGGACTGGTACCGCGGCTGCAGGCGCTCGCCGTCGCCAACCGCATCGAAGCGTGGAACCTGCCGCAGGGCGTGATTTCGCAGTTGTTCCGCGACATCGCCGCGCATCGCCCCGGTCAGCTGACGCGCGTCGGACTCGATACCTTCGTCGACCCGATACACGGCGGTGGCCGGATCAATGCGATCACGACCGAAGACATGGTCACCCGCATGCGCATCGGCGACGAGGACTTCCTCTTCTACAAGGCTTTTCCGGTGACGGTGGCGCTGGTGCGCGGCACCACGGCAGACACCAACGGCAACGTGACGATGGAGCGCGAGGCGCTGACACAGGAAGCGCTGGCGGTCGCGATGGCGGCGCACAACTCGGGTGGTCTGGTCATCGTGCAAGTTGAACGCGTCGCGGCACGCGGCTCGCTCAATCCGCGCCAGGTGAAGATACCCGGCGTGCTGGTCGACTGTGTGGTCGTTGCGCCCGCCGAGCATCACATGCAGACCTTTGCCTCGCACTACAACCCGGCGTATTCCGGCGAAGTACGGCTGCCGCCGGGCGCGCTCGCCGCCATGCCACTGGACGTCCGCAAGGTGATCGCGCGCCGTGCTGCACTTGAACTGCGACCCGGCGACGTGGCGAATCTGGGCATCGGCATGCCTGAGGGCGTTGCATCGGTGGTGGCCGAAGAAGGCCTGGGCGATGTCGTCACGCTGACTGCCGAACCGGGCGTCATCGGCGGCATTCCGGCCGGCGGGCTGGACTTCGGGGCGGCGGTGAACACCCAGGCGGTGATCGACCAGCCCTATCAATTCGATTTCTACGACGGTGGCGGACTGGACATCGCAGTGCTGGGTCTTGCGCAGGCGGACGCCGAGGGCAATCTGAACGTGTCCCGCTTCGGTTCGCGCCTGGCCGGCGCGGGTGGTTTCATCAACATTTCGCAGAACGCCCGCAGACTGGTGTTCGCCGGCAGTTTCACGACCGGTGACAGCAATATCGCGGTCGAACGGGGCGCGCTGCGTATCCGGCGCGATGGCGACCGGATGAAGTTCGTGCAGGCGGTCGAGCACCGTACATTCAGTGGCCGCGAGGCGCTCCGCCGTGGCCAGCAGGTACTCTACGTCACCGAACGCTGCGTGTTCCGCCTGATCGACGGCGGACTCGAACTGATCGAGATTGCACCGGGCATCGACCTCGATCGCGATGTACTGGCCCGCATGGCATTCTTGCCCGTCGTTTCATCGTCGTTGCGGACGATGGATCCGGGCATCTTTGCCGACACCGTCATGGCGCTTGACGCGCAGTGGCGGCAGAATCTTTGACATTTACCTCACAAGGAGTCGTGCCATGAGCAATCCCGAGCAGATGTCGGAGCTGCAGAAGAAGAACATCGAGGCGGCGATGCGTCTGGCGCAGCTGTCGATGGAAAACTCTCAGCGCATCATGCAGCTGCAGGTTGCAACCGCCCGCGCACTGTTCGAAGAAAGTGTGGCCAACGCGCGTGCGCTGGCCGATGTGCGCGAACCCGCGAATCAGGTGGAACTGCGGTCGCAACTGGCCCGCTCGACCACCGAAAGGATGCTCGGCTGCGCGCGACAGATCGCGGAAATCACATCGGAAACACAGGCGGAATTCGGCCGGCTGGTTGGTGAACAGCTGAACAGCGGCGGCTCCGACCTGATGGACAGCCTGCGCAAGCTGCTCGCCGGCATGCCGATCACCAGCACGCAATCGATGGGTTCGATGCAGGAAGCCATCGACAAGGCGCGCGGTGCGTTCGAACAGATCAGCGCGCTCACGCGCAGCGCGTTCGAGCAGTTTGCCGGCGGCGCGACGGCTGCACCGGCGCGTCCCAAGATGGCCGCGGAAGCCGCTGCGAAGCCCGTTGCGCCGAACGAGGTTGCGACATCGAAGCCGACCACGGCACCGAAGGTTGCCGCTACGCCGGTCGCACCTGCCGCAAGAAAGGCACCGCGGCCGGCCGCGAAGCCGGTTCGCAAATCCGTCACTGCAGAGCCGGCTACTGAAAAGCCTGCTGCCAGCACGGTTGTCAAACCGGCCGCCAAGGCGGCGAAGCCTGCACTGAAAACCGCCGCCAAGCCGACAGCGCCGGTCAAGGCAGTTCCGGCCAAGGTCGCACCCGCGAAACCCGCCGCGACGCGCCGCAAGAAGGGCGACTGATCGGCGCTGCCGCAACGTCGGCGGAATGCAAAACGACCCGGGTGGCCTGAACCACCCGGGTCGTTTTTCTTTTCAAGGATCCTGACCGGAAAACCGGTCCGGCAAATTTACTTGCCCAAGCCCTTGAACGATGCCATTGCGGCCTGACCGGCTTCGGTCGCGAACGCGGTGAATGTCTGACCCTGCGCCTGCAGCAGCTTGAACAGCGCGGTATTGGCTTCCACGTTGAAGCGGATCAGCTCTTCCGGGGTCTTCAGGCTGGCGGCCTTCTGTGCTTCGGACTGGAAGAATGCCATCAGCTCTTCGCCGGATTTCTTCTGCAGTTCGATCGACTTTGCAATGGTCTGGGCCTGGATTGCCATCAGAGTCTGAACAGCTTCCATCGGCTTCTGAAAATCGGGTTTTGTCGTCATGGTGAGTCTCCTTTGGTTATGTTGCAGTGCAACAATACACACAGATTACCCCTTACGGTCTGGATGTCAATCACTTTTTGATGCGGTCGCTTCAGTTGCCCTTCACCATCCTGTTCAGGACTTGATCAGCCTCAATGCGCGCGGTTCGCTGCGTTGCTTGCTGCCCAGGATGTTGTTTGCAAGCAGGTCGGCCGCACTGAGCGGACGAGAGAACAGATAGCCCTGCACGACATCGCAGCCCTGCGCCGACAGCCGCGAAAGCTGCTCGTCGTTCTCGACGCCCTCCGCCACGACTCGCATGCCCAGGCCATGTGCCAGCGCGATTGTCGCGCGCACGATGGCTTCGTCGTCCGCGTCGCGCACCAGATCGCGCACGAACGCCCGATCCACCTTCAGTTCGTCGATCGGAAATCGTTTCAGATAGGACAACGATGAGTAGCCGGTACCGAAGTCATCGACGGACAGAGAAACGCCGAGCGCATGGATGTCGGCCAGCAGCGCAGCGACGTGATCAACGTCGCTCATCGCGGTGGTTTCAGTCAGTTCCAGCCGAAGCAGTGAGGGCTCGATGCCCGAGCGGTTCAGCGCATCGGACACGCGACGCACCAGCGAACGCCCGAGGCACTGGCGCGCCGACACATTCACCGCGACCGGTACCACGTTCAACCCCTGGCGCGACCACTCGGCGATCTGCCGGGTGACAGCCTGCAGCACCCAGTCGCCGATCTCCTCGATCAGGCCGGATTCTTCGGCGACCGCGATGAAATCGACCGGCTGCAGCAATTCGCTTTCTTCCCCGCCTGTGCCACCTTCGCGCCGGAAGCGCAGCAGCGCCTCGAGCGCCGACAGACGACCGCTCGCCAGTTCGTACTGCGGCTGGTAATGCACCTCGAACCGATTCTGTTCCAGCCCGCGCCGCAGATCCGATTCGAGTTCGATCCAGTCGCGCGTGCCGGCACTCATGTCATGCGCGTAGAAGTGTATGGCCGCACCGGCCTGTGACTTGCTGCGGTACATCGCCGTATCGGCCATGGCGAACAGCACGTCCGGATCGCTGCTGTCTTCGTGCGCAATCGCCACGCCGATGCTGCACGAGAAGCGGAAATCGACGCCATCGAGCGTGATCGTCTGACCGACCGCATGCATCACCTTGGCCGCCACGCGCGACACGGCTTCACGATCGCCCAGACCCTGCAGGATGATCATGAACTCGTCGCCGCCCCAGCGCGCCACCGTGTCGCTGGCGCGGCAGACCGCGCGCAGCCGGCTGGCCAGCGTGGTCAGCACGGCGTCGCCCTGCTGATGGCCAAGACTGTCGTTGATGCGCTTGAACCGATCGAGGTCGACGAACATCACGGCCACCACGCCCGCGTCACGCTGCGCCAGTACCTGACGCAGCCGGTCGCGCAGCAGCAGACGGTTCGGAAGACCGGTCAGCGCGTCGTGCGTCGCCTGATGTGCCAGACGTTCGGCCGCGTCCACGGTGTCGCTGACATCGTTGAGCACCAGCACGACGCCTTCGATGCGACCCGATGCATCGAACAGCGGGCTGGCCGACAGGCGCAGCGCGCGCGCGGGGCCTTCACGGCCTGCCGGCATGCTCACGTGACCCGGCCGCGTCACCGATCGCGCGGTATCGCGGCAGCGCTCTGCCAGCGCCGTTGTCTCGATCAGCAGGTCGCGGCCGAGCACCACCAGTTCGCCGAGCGCACGCCCCTGCACGTGATCGAACGTCGAACCGACCAGAACCAGTGCCTGCCGGTTCAGATAGCGGACGTTCAGCTGCATGTCGAGCCGGAACACTGCATCGGAAATCGCCTGCAGCGTGGCATCGGCGCGGGCATTGGCACGGTTGAGGCGCAACCCGAGACGCAGCGACTGGGTGGCCAGCCAGCCGAGCGCACCCAGCGTGACGGCGATCGCGATGCTGCTCATTCCCAGCCAGAGGGACAGACCATCGAGCAGCATGAGTATGCCCAGCCAGGGCAGCAGCACGGCCAACACCACCAACACAACATCGCGCACGCGACGTTTCGGCCCCACCCACGTGACGGCACCGAGCAGGAGCAGACCGGCGAAGAGGCTCCAGCGCGGCGAAAGAGGTGTCACGACCGCGCCATCGTTCAGTGCCATATAGGCACGCGCATGAAAATCAACCGATGTCATCGGTGCGCCGTGGCCGGACATCGGCGTCGCCAGCGGTACGCCCAGCCCTGCCGCAGTGACGCCGACCAGCACGGTGCGCCCGCGCAGGCTTTCCGGCGGCACGCGACCCGCCAGCAGATCGACTGCCGGAATGTGGCGCAGCGGCCAGTCGTGCGACGTTGGCAGCACGATGACTTCATGGTCGCGCACCCACCGCCCTGCGGCCGCCGCTCCGCCATCATGCTGCCTGCCCAGACCGGCCAGTGGGCGCGGCGGCTGTGACACATCCATCAGCGCCCAGGCAAATGCCGGCCATTGCGGACGGTGTTCGCCGGCTTCCAGAAAGAGACGTCGCGCCAGCGCATCGGCGTCGAGCTCGATATCGACATGGCCGAGCCGCGCTGCCGCTGCGGCCAGTGCCGGCAGCGGCAATAGCGTATCGATGCCGCCGCCCGGCCGCGCCACCGGTGCAACCGGCAGCACCACATTGCCGGCGTGCGCAATCGCTTCGGCAAGGCGCGCGTCTTCGCGCAGATCCGGCGACGGTTCGGCAAACATGACCGGATAGCCGATGCCGGCTACACCGGCACGGTTCAACGCATCGATCAATTCGGCATGGCGCGAGCGCGGCCAGGGCCATGCGCCCATTGCTTTCAGGCTGGCCTCGTCGATGGCAATCACCAGCGGCGCACTGACTGAGCTGGCCGGCGCGTCGGCCGATACGCCTTGCGTCACCAGCAGGTCATGTACCAGCAGGTCGGCGCGTTCCAGCGCGCGCGGCGACACGACATGCAGCACCAGCAGGACGGCGATCGCCGCCACCCACGGCAAACGACGATGGTCGAGCAGCGCGATGGCGATGCGCTGCGCTGCTTTCATCGCGCAAACCTGCCACAGCAGTCAAGCGACTCGACAAACTTCATGCGGGCTCCTGTCAGAGCAACAAAAGCAGCGGCAGCAGCCACCAGGGTTGAAAGGACGGCGGCGGCTCGGGTACGGCGATAGCCTGTACCGGGGCCCAGTCCCCTTCGACACCGTCGGCGGCGAAGCTGCGCACGCGCAGCAGGTAGCGTCCGGGCACGGCATCACGCAGCAGATAGCCTGCGCTGTCGAGCCGGGTATCGACCAGTGGCTGCGCGAAGTCATCGCCCGTCGCAATCTGCAGCTGGTAGCTCATCCCCTCTCCCGCGCTGCGCCAGCGCAGTGCCAGCCCGTCGGGCGACGCCTCCGGTGCTTCCATCGCCGGACCGGGTTCGGGGCGCCGGAACGGCTGCGCGTCGCTGAACGGCCCGACTCCTTCATCGGGATTGCTGCTCGCCACACGCCAGAAATAGCGGCCGGGCGGCAAGGCGTCTTCGGACGCGTACGCCGGCTCGGTGAGATCGCGGCTGTCGACGATCAGGCTGTCGAAACCTTCGCTCGCCGACACCTGCAGACGCCAGCGTTCGTCTGCACGTGACCGGCTCCAGCTCATCGCCGGCCGGTCGTCGCTGATACGGGCATTCGGCGCCGGGCTCACCAGCACCGGCGGTTCCGGTCGCGCGTCCAGCGTCAGCGGCCATTCCGCATCGCGTCCTTCGAGGCCGGTCGCGTCGACACCGCGCACACGAACCCGGTACTCCCCGTCGGGCAGCGTGGCGACGGCTACGGCCGCCTGCGGTGACGTACGGTCGGACAGCACGGTATCGAAGCGGGCATCCGGTGCAACCTGCACGCGGTAGGCCGTGGCGTCGGCCAGCGCCGGAAAGGGCAGATTGAGGGGCAGACGGTCGGCAAACAGGGTCTGCGCCGCTGGCGCGGGCAGCAACGCACGCGGCGGCGCGATGGGCACGCCGCGTGCGGCCGATGCACCCTGCCCGGCGGCCACCTGCTGTTCGCCCGCCGCATTGCCGAAGGCGACGCGGCCTTCGATGACCTCATTGCGCGTATCGGCATCACCGGCATGCACACGGAAGCGCGTGCCGCGCACGGCGGCGATCGCGGCCGGCGTATCGATTTCGAACCGGCTCGTCGTGCCGCTGCGCGGTACCACCAGACTTTCCAGCGAACCACGCAGCAGATCGAGCCGCACCCAGGATCCGGCGCCAACGGCAAAGTCGGCCGACTGGCGCACGCCCAGCTCGCTGCCCGGACGCAACTGAACGCGGCTGCCGTCGCTGAACGCCAGCGCCGCACTGCCTGCTTCGCCGGTCAGCACGCGCGTACCGACGGCCAGCAACTGGCCGGCCACCGCTGCGCTGCGCCGCCCGTCCGCAGCGATCACGACCACGTCGCCCTGCACCGCATCGAGCTTCACCTCGCGCGTGCGCAGTTTCAGCCAGTCTTCAGGAATCAGCAGCCGGGTGCCGGGCTGCATGCGACGCGGCTCGGTGATCCGGTTGTAGCGCTGGATGCGCGGCCAGTAGGACAGATCCTTCAGATAGCGCTGGGTGAGGTTCCACGGGTTATCGCCCTCGCGGACGATGTAGGCGAAATCTGCCGCATGTGCCGACGACGCCGGAACGGCCAGCGCCGGCAACAGCGACAGGGCAAGCACACAGGACAGGGAACAAGCGGACGGCAGTCGTACGAACATCGGACCCTCGGGCGCGCGGCAGCGAAGAACATATGCCTGAATCCTAGCTGCATCGAGGCGGACCCGCCATCCGTCGTCCGGCCTAGCCGTCTTCGGGTCTTGCGCACATTCAGGGTGCTGCCGCCAGCCCCTGCCAGCCGCCACCGACCGCCTTGTTCAGCAATGCGCTGGCCGAGAACTGCCGGCCGCGCAGCTGGGCCAGGCTGCGTTCGTTGTCGAGCGCCGTGGTCTGCGCGGTGATCACTTCGGTGTAGTTGGCGATGCCCGCGCGGTAACGGTTCAACGCCAGCGTTTCCGCCTCGCGCGACGCTTCGAGCGCCTGCGCACGCAATGCCGCTTCGTCTTCCAGCAGGCGCAGCGCGCTCAGGTTGTCTTCCACCTCCTGCAGCGCACCGAGCACGGTCTGCCGGTACTGGGCGACCGTGATGTCGTGCGCCGCACGCGCCGATTCGATCTGCGCATCGCGCCGGCCGCCGTCGTACACCGCCTGCGCCACGCTCAGACCGAAAGACCACACGAGGTTGGACGCCGAGAACCACTGGGCGAACTGGTTGCCGGCATAGCCGGTCGAGGCATTCAGCGTCAGCGACGGGAACCAGGCCGCCTGCGCCACGCCGATACGCGCGTTGGCGGCCGCCACGCGACGTTCGGCCGCCGCAACGTCGGGGCGCCGCTCGAGCAGCGTCGACGGCAGACCGACCGGCGTGGCCGGGGGTGCGGCCGGCCAGTCGGCCGATTCCAGCGCGAAGGCGGACGGCGGCGCACCGATCAGCACTGCGATGGCGTTCTGCAACTGCGTACGCGTCAGATCGAGATCAACCGCCTGCGCCTGGGCAGCGCGCAGCTGCGCCAGCGCCTGCACCTCGTCACCGCGTGTCGACACGCCGGCGGCGACGCGGTTGCGCGCCAGCTCGAGCGCGCGCTCGAAGGATGCGACGGTGCGTCGGTACAGGTCGCGCTGATGGTCGGTCGCGCGCAGCTGGAAGTAGTTCTGCACCAGTTCGGCGTGCAGGCTCAGCCGCACCGACGCCAGATCGCCGGCGCTGCCGTCAAGTTCGGCGCCGGCCGCTTCGACCTCGCGTCCGATGCGCCCCCAAAGATCCGCCTCCCAGCTGGCATCCAGGCCGAGCTGGGTGGTGTTGGACTGGTTCGCCGAGCGGCCTTCGATCGCCGCACCGCGGCTGCGCCGGGCCGCTGCCGACAGCCCGATCTCAGGCGTGTAGCCGGCACGCGCCAGCTGTGCGGCGGCGCGCGCCTGACGGAAACTGCCGAGCGCGGACTGCAGGTCCGGGTTGGCCGCATCCAGACGCGCGATCAGGTCATCGAGCACGGGATCGCCGTAGGCGCGCCACCATTCGCCGCGCGGCAGATGGTCGGCCGGCTCGGCGGGCTTCCAGCCTTCGGCGGCACGGAAATCGGCGGGCATGTCGAAGGCCGGTCGCTGGTGATCGGGGCCGATCGAGGTGCAGCCTGCGGCAAACAATGCCAGCAGGAGTGCGCATACGACGGGAGAAGGACGGAGGAGCAGCGTGTTCATGGCGTCACCGTGCGGCCGCGGCCGGCAAACCACCGGCGGCTGTAGCGGCTGAAACGTTCGAGATAGAGATAGGTGACCGGCGTCGTGTAGAGCGTCAGCAACTGGCTGACCACCAGACCGCCGACCACCGCAATGCCCAGCGGCTGGCGCAGTTCCGAGCCTTCTCCGAAGCCGATGGCCAGCGGCAGCGCGCCGACCATGGCCGCCAGCGTGGTCATCAGGATGGGCCGCAGGCGCATCAGGCAGGCCTCGCGGATCGCCTCGCGCGGCGAGCAGCCGCGGTTGCGTTCAGCGTCTAGCGCGAAGTCGATCATCATGATGGCGTTCTTCATGACGACGCCGATCAGCAGCAGCAGGCCGATGATGGCGATCAGCCCGAATTCGATGTTGAACGCCATCAGCGCGAGGACGGCGCCGATGCCGGCCGACGGCAGCGTGCTCAGGATGGTCAGCGGATGGATCAGGCTTTCGTACAGGATGCCGAGCACCAGATAGACCGCGATGATGGCGCCCAGCACCAGCAGCGGCTGGTTCGACAGCGACTGCTGGAAGGCGCGCGCCGATCCCTGGAAACCGGCGTTGACGCTGGCCGGCACGCCGATCTCCCGCATGGCGCTGCGGATGGCTTCCATGCCCTGCGCTAGCGTCACGCCCTCGGCGGTACCGAACGAAATGGTCGTCGACACCTTGCCTCCCAGATGCGAAATCGACAGCGGCATGGTGCCCTGGGTCACCCGCGCGAAACTGTCCAGCGGCACCAGCTGGCCGTCGGCGCCGGCGACGCGCACCGCATCGAGCGCGGAAATGTCCTGCGCGCGTGCCGGATCAACCTCCAGCACCACCCTGTATTGATTCAGCGGTTCATACAGCGTGCTGATCTGGCGCTGCGCGAAGGCGTCGTTGAGCACCTGGTTCACGCCGCCCGGCGTGATGCCCAGCCGCGCCAGCGTGTCGCGGTCATAGACCAGCAGGGTTTGCGAGGCGCGGTCTTCCTGGTCGGTCGACACATCAACCAGCTGCGGCAGGTCGCGCATCGCGAAGCGTACTTTCGGCTCCCACTCGCGCAGCACACGCAGGCTGTCGGCCGTCAGCGTGAACTGGTATTGCGACGATGAACGCAGACCGCCGATGCGCAGGTCCTGCGCCGCCACGAGAAACAGCGACACGCCCTCGATGCGCGTCAGCTTGCCACGCAGCCGGCCGATCACCTGATCGGCCGTCGCCTTGCGCTCCGACAAGGGCTTCAGAATGACGAAGAAGCTGGCGTTATTCGCACCGCCGCCACGTCCGCCGCCGGTGAAGGCGCTGACATTGGCCACCGCCGGATCGGCGCGTACCACCTCGACCGCCTGCGCCATCTTCTTCGTCATCACCTGGAAGGACGTCGTCTGGTCACCGCGCAGGCTGCCGAACAGGCGGCCGGTATCCTGATTCGGGAAGAAGCCCTTGGGCACGATGACGAACAGCCAGAGGTTGAGCGCGATGGCGCCGGCAAAGATCAGCATGACGATGCGCGTATGGCGCAGCGCCCAGTCGAGACTGTGCGAGTAGGCAAGCTGGATGTCGTCGAACACGCGCGCCAGTGCGCGCTGCCAGCGTGCTTCCTGCTCGACCAGCTGGTGGCGCAGCAGGCGCGCCGCCAGCATCGGCGCTGCGGTCAGCGACACCACCATGGACACCAGCACGGCCACCGACAGCGTGAGCGCGAATTCGCGGAACAGCCGACCGACGATGCCGCCCATCAACAGGATGGGAATGAATACCGCCACCAGCGACAGGCTGATCGCCACCACCGTGAAACCGACCTCGCGCACGCCCTTCACCGCCGCTTCGAAGGGTTTCGTGCCGCGTTCGATGTGACGCGCAATGTTCTCGATCACCACCACTGCATCGTCCACCACGAAGCCGGTGGCGATGGTCAGCGCCATCAGTGAAAGGTTGTTCAGGCTGAAGCCCAGCAGGTACATGACCGCCAGACTGCCGGCCAGCGACACAGGCACGACGATGGCGGGTATCAGCGTCGCGCGTGCGTTGCGCAGGAACAGGAACACCACGAAGATGACCATGCCGACGGCGATCGCCAGCGCGATCGCCACCTCGCGCAAGGCGCTGCGTATCGTGGTCGAACTGTCCGACACGATTTCGAGGCGGGCCGAGGCGGGCAAGCTGGCCGCCAGTTCCGGCAGCAGCGCATGCACCCGTTCGACGGTTTCGATCACATTGCTGCCGGGGCGCTTGGTCACCACCAGCAGCACCGTCGGCTTGCCATTGGTCAGACCGAGGTTGCGCACGTCCTGCACCGATTCGGTCACCGTCGCGACATCACCGAGGCGCAGCGTGGCGCCCGAAGTGTGGCGCAGGATCAGCGGCACATAGTCGGCCGCGCGCCGCACCTGATCATTGGCGTCGATCTGCCAGTAACGCTCGCCCGACTCGACGAAACCCTTGGGGCGATAGACATTGCTTTCGTTGATGCGCGCACGCACGTCCTCCAGCGTCAGGCCGTTCTGGTGCAGCGCATCCGGATTCACCTGCACCCGCACCGCGGGCGGTGACCCGCCGCCCACAGTCACTTCACCGATGCCCGGAATCTGCGCCATCTTCTGCGCCAGCACCGTCGAGGCGATGTCGTACAGTCGCGGAATCGGGACCGAGTCGGACGTGATCGCAAGAATCATGATCGGCGCGTCGGCCGGATTGACCTTGCGGTAGCTCGGGTTGGACGGCAGGCTGGTCGGCAGGCTGGCGCGCGCGGCGTTGATCGCCGCCTGCACATCACGCGCCGCGCCTTCGACATCGCGTTCCAGCTCGAACTGCAGCGTGACCCGGGTATTGCCCTGCGAACTGCTCGACGTCATTTCGGTGACGCCGGCGATGCGCCCCATCGTGCGTTCCAGCGGCGTGGCCACGGTTGCCGCCATCACTTCCGGGCTGGCGCCGGGCAACGCGGCGGTGACCGAAATGGTCGGGAAGTCGACCTGCGGCAGTGCGGCCACCGGCAACAGCACGAACGCCAGCGCGCCGGACAGCGCGATGGCCGCCGTCAGCAGCGTGGTCGCGACCGGGCGGTAGACCGACCAGGCCCAGCCGCTCACGCCCGATGCTCCTGCGCCGCAGGGCCGCGCGCCGCGAACAGCCGACCGAACGCGAGATAGATGACCGGCGTGGTGTACAGCGTCAGCACCTGGCTCACCAGCAGGCCGCCGACCATCGTCAGACCCAGCGGGTGGCGCAGTTCTGAACCCATGCCGCCGCCCAGCATCAGCGGCAACGCACCGAGCAGTGCCGCCATCGTGGTCATCAGGATGGGGCGCAGGCGCAGCAGGCAGGCCTGATGGATCGCGTCGCGCGGTGCCATGCCCTGTGTACGTTCGGCGTCGAGCGCGAAGTCGATCATCATGATCGCGTTCTTCTTGACGATGCCGATCAGCAGGATGATGCCGATCACCGCAATCATGTCGAGCGCGTGGCCGGTGCCGAGCAGCGCCAGCAGCGCGCCGATCGCGGCCGACGGCAGCGTGCTCAGGATGGTCAGCGGATGGATGAAACTTTCGTACAGCACGCCGAGCACGATGTACATGGTGGCCACCGCGGCGAGGATGAGCCACAGCGTGTCGCTCAGCGAAGCGCGGAAGGCCTCGGCCGACCCTTCCCAGGTCACGGTCACTGTGGCTGGCATCGCGAGCGCGCGGCGCGTGGCATCGATGGCATCGACCGCTTCGCCGAGCGACACGCCGTCAGGCAGGTTGAACGACACCGTGGCAGCTGGAAACTGGCCCTGCCGGCCGATCGACAGGCGGGCCGGCCGCTCTTCGATGCGTACCAGGCTGCCCAGCGGAATCTGCTCGCCGGTGGGCGACATCACACGGATCTGCGCAATCGCTTCCGGGCCCTGCTGGAACTGCGGCTGCGCTTCGAGCACCACGCGGTACTGGCTGGACTGAGTAAAAATGGTCGAAATCAGGCGCTGGCCGAAGGCGTTGTACAGCGCGGCATCGATATCGGCCACGGTCACGCCGACCCGGGCGGCGGCGGCGCGGTCGATGTTCACGTAGGCCTGCAGGCCGCCGGTCGTCAGATCGGTCGTGACGGCGGACAGCTTGTCCGACTGCTGCAGCGCTGCGACCAGCTTCGGCACCCATTCGAGCAGGTCCTCCTGGTTGGTGGCCTGCAGGACGAAAGGATACTGCGCGCGACTGACCCGATCCTCGATCGTCAGATCCTGCACCGGCTGCAGATGCAGCGTGATGCCCGGCACCTCGCGCGCCAGATCCTCCAGCCGGCGGGCGATCTCGGGCGCGCGTGCGTCGCGGTCAGCCAGGGCTTTCAGACGGATCTGCATGCGGCCGGTGTTCAGCGTCGGATTCTGGCCATCGACGCCGATGAAGGAACTGATGTTCTCCACATCCGGGTCGCGCAGCAGCACTTCGGCCAGCGCCTGCTGGCGCGCGCTCATCGCCGAGAACGACACGGTCGGCTCGGCTTCCGACATGCCCTGGATCAGCCCGGTGTCCTGCACCGGGAAGAAGCCCTTGGGTACCGCGACATAGAGCAGCGCGGTCAGCACGAAGGTGGCCAGGGTGGCAGCCAGGGTGATCGCCTGGTGGTCGAGCACCCAGCGCAGCGTGCGCGCATAGCCGGCGGTGAGGCGGGCGAACCAGCCTTCGTGACCGGCGTCCGGGACGGGCTCGGCCCTCAGCAGGCGCGCCGCCATCATCGGCGTCAGCGTCAGCGACACGAGCGCCGACAGCAGGATGGCGATGGTGAGCGTCAGCGCGAATTCGCGGAACAGCCGGCCGACCACGTCCTGCATGAACAGCAACGGAATCAACACCGCCACCAGCGACACAGTCAGCGAAATGATCGTGAAGCCGATCTGCTGCGCGCCGTCGAGCGCAGCCTGCATCGGCGTCTTGCCCTGTTCGAGGTGGCGCGCGATGTTTTCGGTCATCACGATGGCGTCGTCGACGACGAAGCCGGCAGCGATGGTCAGCGCCATCAGCGTCAGATTGTTCACCGAGAAGCCAGCCATGTACATGAAGGCGAAAGTACCGACCAGCGACAGCGGCACCGCCACTGCCGGAATGACCGTAGCGCGCACATTGCGCAGGAACAGGAAGATGACCAGCACCACGAGCGCGACCGCCATCACCAGTTCGATCTGCACGTCGCGCACCGACGTGCGGATCGATTCGGTGCGATCGGTCAGCACCGCGACATCGACCGCGTCAGGCAGCGAGGCCTGCAGCTCCGGCAGCAGCGCCTGGATGCGCGACACCACGTCGATCACGTTGGCGCCCGGCTGGCGCTGGATGTTCAGGATGAGCGACGGCGTCTGGTTGGCCCAGGCGGCCAGCAGCCGGTTTTCCGGTCCATCGACCACCTCGGCGACGTCCTCGAGCCGGATCGGCGCGCCGTTCTTCCACGCAATCACACTCCTCCGGTATTCGGCCGCCGACCGCAGCTGGTCGTTGGCGTCCAGCGTCGTGGCGCGGGTCGGTCCGTCGAAACTGCCCTTGGCCTGATTGGAACTGGTGCTCACTACGGCGGCGCGCAGCTGTTCAAGACTGAGTCCGTAGGCCGCGACCGCCGACGGATTCACGCGCACCCGCACGGCGCGCCGCTGGCCGCCGGAAATACTGACCAGCCCGACGCCCGACTGCTGCGAAATCTTCTGCGCCAGGCGAGTGCTGACGGCTTCTTCGAGCAGATGCAGCGGCAGCGCACTGGAACTGATGGCCAGCGTCATCACCGGCGCATCGGCCGGATTGACCTTGCTGTAGACCGGCGGCGCCGGCAGTTCCTGCGGCAGCAGCGTCGCCGCGGCATTGATCGCCGCCTGCACTTCCTGCTGCGCGGTATCGAGCGAAATGTTCAGACCGAAGCGCAGCGTGACCACCGAGGCGCCGGCCGAACTGACCGAATTCATCTGCACCAGCCCGGGCATCTGACCGAACTGGCGCTCCAGCGGCGAGGTGATCAGCGAAGTGGTGAGTTCGGGGCTGGCACCCGGGTAGAAGGTGACCACCTGCATCGTAGGGTAGTCGACCTGCGGCAGCGCCGACACGGGCAGCAGCCGGTAGGCGATGAAGCCGGTCACCAGCAGCGCGATCATCAGCAGCGAGGTCGCCACAGGGCGCAGGATGAACAGTCTGGACGGGTTCATGGAAATGGCCGGTCAGCGCGCCGGCGCAGCGTCGCGCCGCCCGGGTGACGACCCGTCCGGCTTGCCCGCGCGGCCACCCACAGCCGGCGCATCGTCAATCTTCACCTTGTCGCCTTCGCGCAGGCGGTCCACGCCATCGGTCACGACGCGCTCGCCGGGCTGCACGCCTTCGATCACCTGCTGCAGTTCGCCCGCCAGCGTGCCGGTCTTCACCGGCCGCATCGCCACCGTCAGGTCGTCACCGACGACGTACACGAAGGTGCTGCTGGCGCTGCGCTGTATCGCAGTGACCGGAACCACGACAGCACCGGACACGGTGTCGACGCGCACCCGCACATTGACGAACTGGTTCGGAAACAGCACGTCGTTGCGGTTTTCGAACATCGCCTTGGCCCTGACGGTGCCGGTGGCGACGTCGATCTGGTTGTCCAGGATGCGCAGCGTGCCGGTGGTCAGCACACTGCGGTTCTCGCGGTCCCACGCTTCCACCGCCAGACCGCCGCGCTGCGCGATGGCGGCGCGCACCGCCGGCAGTTCCGGAGCTGGCAGCGAAAAAACGACCGAAATCGGCGCTTCCTGCGTGATGGTCAGCAGGCCTTCGGTGTCCGACGCGCGCACGATGTTGCCCGGCGTCGCCTGGCGCAAGCCCACGCGCCCGCTGATCGGCGCCGTAATGCGCGCATAGCTCAGCGAAAGCTGCGCCGCCGCGATGCTTGCGTCGTCTGCCTTGATGGCGGCTTCGTACTCGCGCACCAGCGCCTGCTGGTTGGTCACCTGCTGGGTCGCGATCGAATCCTGCTTCAGCAGCGTTTCATAACGGTTCAGGTCTTCGCGCGCATTGGTCAGCAGCGCCTGGTTGCGCAGTTTCGCCGCCTGCGCCTGCGCCAGTTCGACCTCGAAGGCACGTGGATCAATCAGTGCCAGAAGATCACCCTTCTTCACCCGCTGGCCTTCGGTGAAATGGAGCGAGCGCAACTCCCCTTCGACGCGGCTGCGCACCACAACGCTTTCGATGGGCGTCACCGTACCGAGCGCACTCACCGTCACCGGCAGATCCGCCAGCGTGGCCAGTGCGGAACCGACCCTTGATTCGCCACCGAAGCGACGACCTGCGGTGCCGGGTGCGCCGGCTGCCGCACCGGCTGGCCGGGCGCCCGGCGGTCCGCCGCCTTCGGCAGGCGCAGCGGTGCGCTCCCGCGCAACAAACCAGCCGGCTGTCAGACCGGCCAGCACCAGCAGCATCAGTATCCAGGGCCAGCGTGGCTTGCGAACAAAGGGGGGCGTCGTCGTCATGGAATATCGGTCGCAGTAAAATCGGTGGCGCAGGGCGCGAACCACGGTAAAGCGAATGCCCCGGGCTCGACGCGATGCCATTGTCGGCTGCGCATGTTAATCACGTCGCGGCGCGCCGGGCGGACTTGTGAATGGACTGTGAACGGCGGTGAGCGCTCGTCACCGCGTCGCTCGACCGGGTCGTATGTCGATGCCGGAACGCGGTGTTGAGCGGCGCCCGGCTCATGGGGTTCCGCAGGCGACGAAATTGCGTCTGTTAAACTGCAAGGGTCGATTACAGGCTCAGCCAGCAGTTCCACCGCGCGGCCCTGCGTTTTTCCGCGGGACACCCCATCCCGCTGTCCGGTCTCACACCCTGCGTCAGGTCGCTTCCACTCCGTCTTTCGGGAGGGCGAAGCCTTGCTTGTCCATCTGCTGCCGCTCGCGGCATTGCTGTCCGGCGTTGCCCTGCTCTTGCTGGGCAGCGGTCTGCTGACCACCCTGCTCGCCGTGCGCGGCGGCATCGAAGGCTTCGGCAGCCCCTTCATGGGACTGCTCGGCTCGATGTTCTTTGCCGGCTTCCTGGTCGGCACCCATGTCGCACCACGAATGATCCGCCGGGTCGGGCACGTGCGTGCGTTTGCGTTCTTCACGTCAGCGGTCGCCTGCGCCGTACTGCTGCACGAGTTGCTGGTCGTGCCCTGGGTGTGGGCGCTGGTGAGGCTGCTGACCGGTATTTCCATGGTCGGGCTGTACACCATCGTCGAAAGCTGGCTGAACAGCCAGGCGGCGCCGGCACAGCGCGCCCGTGTGTTTTCGGTCTACATGGGCGTGAATCTGGGCGCTCTCGCGTTGTCGCAGCAACTGCTGCATCTGGGACCGGCCAGCGGTCACGTGCTGTTCGGCGTGGCGGCGCTGCTGGTGTCGGCAGCCGTGATGCCGGTGGCCGCGACCCGGCTGATCCAGCCGGTGCTCGACCACAGTGCCTCGGTCGACCTGAAAAGTCTGTACGCCAAGGCGCCGATCGCGCTTGCTGCCGCGTTCGCATCGGGCCTCGCGATGGGCGCCTTCTGGGGCCTGGGCGCTGTGTGGGCCGACGGCAACGGCATCGGGCATCAGGGCATCGCCGCCTTCATGACCGCCACCATTCTCGGCGGTGCGCTGTTCCAGTGGCCTATCGGTCTGCTGTCCGACCGCATTGACCGAGGCCGCGCGATCGCCTTCGTGTCGTTCGGCGCCACAGTGTGCGCAATCGTACTGATGGCAGTTGCCAGCCGCGGCACGCTGACGGTCAGCCTGGCCGGCTTCATCTACGGTGGATTCGCATTCGCGCTCTATCCGATGGCCGTCGCCCGCATGATCGACCGACTTGAGCCGCACGAAGTGCTTTCGGGCAGCAGCAGCCTGCTGCTGATACACGGCGCGGGTGCAGCCGCCGGCCCGCTGCTGGCCGGGTTCACCATGGCGCTGGCCGGCGGCGCAGCCCTGCCGATGTGGTTCGCGGCGACCCAGGGCGCCCTTGCGATCGCAGCCTCGTCGCTGTTGCGCCGGCTCACACCGGACATCCCCCGTCAGACCCGCTTCCAGCCCATGGTGCGCACCGCATCGACCGCCTTCGACATGGTCGACGGCGCGCACCCGAACGACCTTCCTTCCACTCGACCCAGCCCGGAGATCCGCTGACCCGAACCCGCAACCTGCCCTGAAAGGACTTCATCATGCTTCTCGCCACCGATCTTGACGGCACCTTCCTCGCCGGCGACCCGGAAGCGCGCCTGCGCCTGTACCAGCGCATCGCAATCGACCCCGAAGTGATACTCGTGTTCGTGACCGGACGCGGCCTCGAAGCCGTGCTGCCCATCCTGTCCGACCCCACGATACCGGTGCCGCACTACATCATCGCCGACGTCGGCGCGACCGTCGTCGATGGCGCCACACGGCAGGCGGTGCAGCCGCTGCAGTCGGCAATCGATGTCGTATGGCCGGGTGAACTCGCCGTGACGGAAGCACTCGCCGGCTTCGAGCGGCTGCAGCGGCAGGAAGTCCCCCAGCAGCGGCGCTGCTCCTATTTCTGTGATGGCGATGCGGTGACCGAAGACATCCACGCGGCGGCGGCGGCACTGGGCTGCGACGTGCTGTACTCAGCCGACCGCTATCTCGACATCCTGCCGCCCTGCGTGAACAAGGGCAGCACACTGCGCAAGCTGGTGCGTCATCTGGGCATCGACCCCGAGCATGTACTGGTGGCCGGCGACACGCTGAACGACCTGTCGATGTTCGAACAGGGTTTCCGCGGTGTATGCGTCGGCGAATCGGAACCCGCTCTGCTGGCGGCAACCATGGACCGCTCGTGCATCCTGCATGCGTCGCGCATCGGCTGCGGCGGCATCATCGATGCACTGCGCAGCTTCCGCATGATGCGCTTCGATCCGGTCGGCCCGGCCACCGGCGGCGGCGATGCCGAGCTGGTCATCGTCTATCACCGGCTGCCTTACGAAGAATCCATCGAAGACGGCATCGTGAAGCAACGTCGCCCGAGTTCGCCCAACGGCATCATTCCGACGCTGTTGAGCTTCTTCGCCGAAGGCCGGCAGGGCTCGTGGGTGGCCTGGTCCACACTCAATGCCGAATCGACCGATTTCGAAGTGCACACCACGGTCGATCGCCAGCGCTACCCCAATCTGACCTGTGCGCGGGTCGCACTCGACAAGAACGACGTCGACATCTTCTACAAGCGCTTCTCGAAAGAGGCCTTCTGGCCGACGCTGCACACCTTCTGGGAGCGCGCGCAGTTCCGCGAAGACCACTGGCAGGTGTTCCTGAAGGTGAACCGGCTGTTCGCCGAACGCAGCGCAGCCGAGGCTGCGCCGGGTGCCACGGTGTGGCTGCACGACTACAACCTCTGGATGGTGCCGGGGACGCTGCGCGAAATGCGGCCCGACCTGAAGATTGCCTTCTTCCACCATACCTACTTTCCGTCCGCCGACGTGTTCAACGTGATGCCGTGGCGGCGTGACATCGTCGGCAGCTTGCTGCAATGCGACTACATCGGCTTCCACATACCGCGCCAGGCGGAGAATTTCGTCGATGTGGCGCGCGGCGTGGCGCCGCTGAAGGTGCTCGAGTCGCGCAACTGTGCACCGCGCTTCCTGACGTATGGCTGCGCCGTCGGGCTGGACGAGATGACGACAGCAATCGAGGTGCATGGCCGCCGGATCGGCATCGGCGCCCATCCGGTCGGGCTGGATGTGCAGCGTGTCGGTCGCCTGCTGGCCGATCCGGCGACTGCCCGCCGCATGGACAGCCTGCGCCACGAACTGGACGGCCGCCGCGCCATCCTGTCGGTCGAGCGGCTGGACTACACGAAGGGCACGCTGGAAAAGCTGATCGCCTTCGAACAGCTGCTCGAGCGCTACCCCGAAATGCGCCAGAAGATCACGCTGATCACCGTGTGCGTGCCGGCGGCGAGCGAAATGACCATTTACCGTGCACTGCAGACGCAGATCGAGCAGGCGGTCGGTCGCATCAATGGCCGCTATTCGAGGGTGGGCTGGACGCCGGTGCAGTTCTTCTTCCGCGCCATTCCGTTCGAGGAACTGATCGCCTACTACGCGGTGGCCGATGTCATGTGGATCACACCGCTGCGTGACGGCCTCAATCTGGTGGCCAAGGAATTCGTCGCGGTGCAGGGCCTGATGCAGGGTGGCGGCGTGCTGGTGCTGTCCGAATTCGCCGGCGCCGCCGCCGAACTGCACGGCGCCGTGCTGACCAATCCGCACGACATCAACGACCTGCGCGAAAAGTGCTACTACGCATTGAACATGCACCGCGCCGAAGCGGAGTCACGCCTGCGCGAACTGCTGGCCATCGTGCAGTACAACGATGTGCATCGCTGGGGGCAGGAATTTCTGGCGGCCGTCGATGCGACGGTCGGCGCGCCAGAGCGGGTATTGCAGAGGGCGTGAGCGGTGAATCCGCCCGGTCGGCTGGAAGCGCCGCCGCGGGAGCTGTTCCTGTGGGAGCGGCGTCCCCGCCGCGATACGCCCTCTGCAATGAGACCATCGCTGCACGATCGCGGCGGGGACGCCGCTCCCACACGACGCCGCTCCAATAGAGGCCGCGTTCAGCGCGCTGCGGTCGGCGTGTTCTCCAGAGTCTCGGCCGGACCGCCGGTTTCGATGCGGCCACTCCAGCCGCCGCCCAGGGCCTGATAGGTATTGACCAGCGCCGTGACCCGGTCGAGGCGGCTGGCGATCAGCTGACGCTCGGCCGACAGCCGCTCGCGTTCGGCATCGAGCAGCACGATGCGGCTCGCGTTGCCGGCGTTGAATGACAGTTCGGCCAGGTCACGCGCACCGCGCGTGGCGTTGGCCAGTTTCACCGTCTCTTCCATCGCCTCGCGCGCGCCCCGTGCGGCGGACAGCGCGCCAAGCGCGTCGGCATAGGCCTGGCGGACTGCCTGCTGATAAGTCTGCGCGATCTGCGCACGCTCCGCTTCCGACTGCGCAACCAGCGCACGCGTGCTGAGCAGGCCGACCAGCGGCTGTGCGATCGCGGCGCCAACGCTCCAGGTACGGGCGGACGCCGACAGCAGATTGCCCAGCGTGGCACTTTCACCGCCCAGTGCGGCAGTCAGTGAAATGGTGGGCATCCATTGTGTGCGCGCCACTTCGACGCTCAGGCTGGCGGCGGCGAGATTGGCTTCGGCGGCGCGCACGTCGGCGCGTCGCGCCAGCAGATCCGACGTCAGGCCGGACGGGATCTCCGGCTGTACGGCGAGTGTGGACAGCGCAAGTCCGCGATCCGGCATCTTTTCGACCAGTTCGCGCGGCGAGCGGCCGAGCAGCACCGACAGTGCGGTTTCCGCCTGTTCGCGCGCACTGCGCGTGCTGGCCAGCGACGCGGCCACACCGGCCCGCTCGGAGCGCGCAAGTTCCAGGTCATAGCGGCTGATCGCGCCACCGGCGAACTGCTTGTCGCGCAGCGACAGCGCGGATTCGCGCGTGGTCAGCGTCTGCGCCAGCAGCGCCTCGTCGGCATCGAGTGCGCGCAGATTGAAGTAGGCACGCGCCACCTGGGCACTGATCGACGCGCGCAGCGCTTCCAGCGCATAGCGGCTGGAGGCGAGCTGCTGGCGCGCCACGTCGCGCTGGCCGGACAGGCGGCCGAACAGATCGAGCTCGTACGAGGCGTTGAAACCACCGATGGCCGTGTTGTACTGGCGCGGCCGGTTCGGGATCGGCCGTTCGTTGCTGAACTGCTGGCGCGAGCCGGACAGCGAAAGGTTCGCATCGGGCAAGCGGTTGATGCGCACCAGATCGAGCGTGGCCTGCGAAGCCTGCACGCGCTGGGCCGCGATCACCATGTCGTCGTTGCGTGCCAGCGCTTCGGCGATCAGCCCGTCGAGCACCGGGTCGCGGAAGCTTTCCCACCAGCGATCGAGCTCGACCGGCGTCGTCGCGCTGACCGACGGCAGGTCCAGTTCGGGCGCCGGTTTCGGCATCAGCGAGCAGGCGGACAGCAGGCTCGCCGCAAGCAGCGCGCCCAGCGCACCGCGACGTGCGGGATCAATGAGGCGCATAGGGATTCTCCGGCTTCGGGGCTTCGACTTCTTCGGGCGGCGTGGCCAGCCGGCGGTCGACGATGATCTTGTAGAACAGCGGCACGAAGAAGATCGCGAGGAAGGTGGCCGCGATCATGCCGCCGATGACGCCGGTGCCGACCGACACCCGCGCGCCCGCACCGGCGCCGGTCGAAATGGCCAGCGGCAACACGCCGAGGATGAAGGCGAGCGAGGTCATGATGATGGGACGCAGACGCAGCCGCGCCGCCTCGATCGCTGCCGCAGCCACCGCATAGCCTTCCTGGTGCTTGAGCACCGCGTATTCGACGATCAGGATGGCGTTCTTGGCCGACAGGCCGAGCAGCGTCACCAGACCGATCTGGAAATACACGTCATTGGTCATGCCGCGCAGCCACACGGCGGTCAGTGCGCCGAAGATGCCGAACGGCATCGCGAGCAGCACCGAAAACGGCAGCGACCACTTCTCGTACAGCGCGGCCAGGATGAGGAACACCATGACCGCGGCCATGATGAGCGCAATCGATGCCGCACTGGACACGCGCTTTTCCTGGAAGGCGGCACCGGTCCATTCGAAGCTGGTGTCGCCCGGCAGCGAACGCGCCAGACGTTCGACTTCGGCGATCGCCTGACCCGACGAGTAGCCGGGTGCCGCCTGACCCATCAGCCGCACCGCCGGCAGGTTGTTGTAGCGATTCACCGTGTCCGGGCCCGAGCTGTATTCGACCTTGGCGAAGGCGGACACCGGCACCATGTCGCCGGCGGCGTTCTTCACGTACAGCCGGCCGATGTCTTCCGGCGAACGGCGGTACTGGCTCTCGGCCGACATCAGCACCTGCCACACGCGGCCAAACTTGTTGAAGTCATTCACGTAGAAGGTGCCCAGCGTGCCGGCCAGCGTATTGAAGGCTTCGGTCAGCGGAATGCCCAGCGCCTTGGCACGCTCGCGGTCAACGTCGACATAGAGCTGCGGCGCGTTCGGCCGCCACAGCGTCTGCAGCCCGCCGGCCAGCACCGGCGTCTGGTAGGACGAGCCGATCAGCGCATTCATGTTTTCGACCAGTCTTTTGGTGCCGCCGTCGCCGCGGTTCTGCAGGTAGAACTCGAAGCCCCCGGTATTGCCGAGGCCGAAGATTGCCGGCGGATTGAAGGCGAGCACCAGCGCCTCCTTGATGCCGCCGGTCTTCGCGAACACCTCGCCGACCAGCTGCTGCGTGCTCATCTTGCGTTCGTTCCAGTGCTTCTGGCTGACGAAGATGGTCGCCGCGCTGTTCTTGAAGCCGCCTCCGATGAAGTCCATGCCGGAGAACGCCATCACGTGTTCGTTCGCATCATTCGACTGGATGGCCTTCATCACCTCGGCCACCACCTTGTCGGTGCGCTCCAGCGTGGCGCCATCGGGCAGGAACACGGCAACGATGAAATAGCCCTGGTCTTCGTCCGGCACCAGCGAGCCGGGCGTCTTGGCCCACAGGCCGACGGTGATGGCGACCATGCCGGCGAACAGCAGCACGCCGACCGCCGAACGCTTGATCATCCAGGTGACGGCGCCGGTGTAGCGGTGCGTCACGCGGGTGAACCAGTCGTTGAACCACAGGAAGATGCGCGCCTGGTTCTTGTGTTCGTTCTTCAGCAGCGCCACGCACAGCGCTGGCGTCATGGTCAGCGCGACGATGCCGGACAGCACGACGGCAATCGAAATGGTCACCGCGAACTGCCGGTACAGCTCGCCGGTCAGGCCGCCGAGGAAGGCGATCGGCACGAATACCGCGGTCAGCACCAGCACGATGGCCACCACCGGCCCGGTCACTTCCTGCATCGCCTGGATGGCGGCGTCGCGCGCCACCATCTGCTGCTCGTGCATGATGCGTTCGACGTTTTCCAGCACCACGATGGCGTCGTCCACCACGATGCCGATGGCCAACACCATGCCGAACAGGGTCAGCGTGTTGATCGAATAGCCGAGCAGGTGCAGACCGGCGAAGGTGCCGAGCAGTGACACCGGCACCGCCAGCAGCGGAATCAGCGTGGCGCGCCAGTTCTGCAGGAACACGAACACGACGACGAACACCAGGATCATCGCCTCGCCCAGCGTCTTCACCACCTCGGTGATCGACACCTCGACGAAGCGCGTCGTGTCGTACGGAATGGCATAGGTCATGCCCTGCGGAAAGCGCTCGGCCATTTCGGTGATGGCCGCCTTGGTCACCTTGGCGACGTCGAGCGCGTTGGCACCCGGCTGCAGGAACACGCCCATCAGCACGGCCGCATGACCGTTGTAGGTGCCGTTGAAATCGTTGTCCTTCGAACCGAGTTCGATCCGCGCGACGTCGCGCAGGCGCAGCTTCGAGCCATCGGCGTTCGAGCGCAGGATGATGTTCTCGAATTCCTCCACCGTGGACAGCCGGCCCTTGGTGGTAATCGTGTACACCATGTCCTGGCCGCCGCCGGTCGGCGACTGGCCGATCTTGCCGGCCGCGAACTGGGCGTTCTGGTCGCGCAGCGCGGCGGCGATTTCGGTCACCGTGACACCGAGCTGGGTCATGCGGTCCGGGCGCACCCAGATGCGCATTGCGTAGTCCTTCGCGCCGAAGATCTGCACATTGGTCGTGCCGGGGATCTTCTTGATGTTGTCCAGCACGTTCAGCGTCACGTAGTTGGACGTGTACAGGTCGTCGTACTGGCCCTCGGGCGAGTAGAACGCCAGCACCAGCAGGAAGGCGGACGAGCCCTTCTCCACCGTCACGCCCTGCCGGCGCACCTCTTCCGGCAGCCGGGCGTCGGCCTGCTTGACCCGGTTGTTCACGTTCACCGCCGCCTTGTCCGGGTCGGCGCCGATTTCGAAGGTGACCTGGATTTCCACCACGCCGTTCGAGGTCGAGGTGGACTGCATGTACATCATGCCTTCGACGCCGGTAATGACGTTTTCCAGCGGCGCGGCAACCGTCTGCGCAATGGTTTCGGCCGACGCGCCCGGATAGATGGCGCGCACGGTGACCACCGGCGGCGCGATTTCCGGATACTGCGCGATCGGCAGCGCCCGCATCGCTGCCAGACCGGCCAGCACCAGCAGGATGGATATGACGAAGGCGAAGATCGGCCGGTCGATGAAGAAGCGCGAAAACATGTGCGCGCTCCTTATTGCGGCGCGGCAGGGGCTGCTGCGGGCGCCTGACCGTTGTCGATCTGCACCGGCGAGCCAGGCACGAAGATGCGCGCCATGCCGTCGACGATGATGCGCTCGCCCGGCTGCAGGCCTTCGCGGATCACCCAGGCGTTTTCCAGCGCACCGTCGAGCTGCGCCCACTCGCCGAGCTTGACCGGCCGCGGCTGCGCCAGCAGCTTGCCATCGGCTTCAGCGATCACATAGACGAACTTGCCGTTCGGGCTGTCGAGCACCGCACGCTGTGGCACGGCCAGCGCGTCCGGGCGCGTGGCGCCGGACAGCGCGACGCGCACGAACTGGCCGGGAGACAGCTTGCCGTCGCGGTTTTCGAAGGTGGCACGCAGCGCAAAGGCACCGGTGCTGGTGTCGGCCTTGTAATCCTCGAAGCCGAGGCGCCCGGTACGCGGGAATTCCATGCCGTCGGAGGTGCGGATCTTCACGACGAAGCCGGCGTTGTCGAGCCGCAGCAGACCACGCGCGATCTCATCGCGGGTGCGCAGGTATTCCGCTTCGCCGACGCCGAAATTGACATAGGCCGGATCGATCTGGGCCAGCGTGGTCATCAGGCTGTCGGAGCCGGCGACGGCCAGACTGCCTTCGACCTTCAGCGCACGGCCGGCCAGACCGCCGAGCGGGGCCCGCACATCGGTGTACCCCAGATCGATTCGCGCAGTCTGTACCTGCGCCTCGGCCGACTTCACCGCGGCGCGTGCCAGATCGCGCTGCGACAGCGCGTCGTCCGATTCCTTGCGGCTGGCCGCTTCCGCATCGGCCAGCGGCTTGATGCGCGCGTATTCGCGATCGGCCTGCGCCAGCTGCGCCTTCGCCTGATCGAGCTGGGCTTCGGCAGCGGCGACCCGGGCGCGGTAGGGCGCAGCGTCGAGCCGGTACATCACCTGCCCTGCCTTGATGCGCTGGCCTTCTTCGTACAGACGCTTTTCGACGATGCCGGTGACGCGCGCCCGCACCTCGATTTCGCGCGAGCCGGCCACCTGACCGACATACTCGAAGCGGACCGGCACTTCGCGCGGTGCCACCTCGAGAACCTTGACGGCCGGCGGCGGCATGCCGCCATTTGCCGGCTTGCCGTCTTCCTTGCCGCAGCCCGCCAGCGCGAGCGCAAGCACCATCACGGACAGCCAGCCCGCGCGCTGAAAGGAATCCATCGCTTTATTCATGATCCATCCCGGAAGCTGACGCGGCCGCGCCGCGCGAAAGTATCGGGCCATGCAAGCGACGGCCCTGTTGTGGCGGGAATTATAAACATACATTCTTGTATGTTTAAATTGATGAATGAAAAAAATTTTCATTCAGGACACGACGAACGGGGCGTTCTCGATCAGACAACGGGAACAGGGCCCTGCCCCGGTCACCGGGCGCCGGTTGCCCATGCACTGACGCGCAAGACGAGGGCGAAGAGCCGTGCAGCGGTCAAGACGAACAACCGGACATCGTACCCGTGCGGGTTCTGCGGCCGACCGGCGGACCACCTCGGACTGATTGGCAAGCGCGGCGCTGAAGCCCGGTTGTCCGGTCTTGATTCACTGGAATCAGGCCGCCGGTGCAGGCGCCTGCATGCCGCCGACGATGAAGGGCAGCAGCGAACGCAGCAGCGATTCGGGATCTTGCGGGGTGGCGGGCGCGCAGTGACCCAGCAGTTGCATCACGTCGCGGCCGGCCATCACGTAGGCCACGATGCCGACGAAGAAGTACATGCGCCTGACGACCTCGTCCTCCGGTAGATCGGGAAGCGCGCGCTGCAGCGCGACGCGGTAGCGGTCCATGATCTGCACGTACTCGGCCGGAATGCAATCATCACCGGGCTCGAAATAGGCACGGCCGATGAGTTGCTTGAAGACGGCGCCCGACACCGTGTCCTTGCGTGACAGGCGCAGGATGGATTCGATGAAGGTCTGCACGATCTGCAGCACGGTCAGCGGCGTGCCGCCCGCTTCGCGCTCCAGTTTGTCGAGATAGTCCGAGCGTCGGCCGTCGGCACCGAGCACGCGCCGATAGATAGCCTCCATCAGATCACGCTTGGAATTGAAATGGTAATTGATGGATGCCAGCGGCACACTGGCAGCCTGCGCAATCATGCGCATGGATGTCGCGGCATAGCCCTGCTCGGTGAACAGCTTCTCCGCCGCGTCGAAAATCCGTTCCTTCGCGTCTCCGCGCGGTCGGCCTGCAGGTCGTCCATCTTTCTCGATATCGTCGTCGGATTGCATGCGTACGCCTCTTTTTTCCGCCCCGGAATGTAGCACTGCACGCACAGCGGCGGTGCATCCGGCAGCGCTGCACGCGACGGCGTACGCGCTGCGCGCGGCTGCGTCTGCCCGCACGGACATGGCCCCGCGTTTGCTTATGTTGAGCCATGAACCCACACCCTGATCCTTTCACGCGTTCGACCGGCAAGGTCTATCTGATCGGCGCAGGACCGGGCGATCCGGAATTGCTCACGCTGAAGGCCGTGCGCGTGCTCGGCTTGTGCGACGTGCTGCTGGTCGATGACCTGGTCGATCCGGCGGTGCTCGCGCATGCGCGGCCGGATGCACGCGTCGTGCGTGTCGGCAAGCGTGGCGGTTGCCGCAGCACGCCGCAGGCCTTCATCGAGCGTTTGATGCGGCGCGGCGCACGGGCCGGGTTGACGGTCGGCCGGGTCAAGGGCGGCGACCCCTTCGTGTTCGGGCGCGGCGGCGAAGAGATGCAGGCCATGGGGCGCGCCGGCATCGCCTGCGAAGTGATCAGCGGCTTGTCGTCCGGCATCGCGGTACCCGCTTCACTCGGCGTCCCGGTGACGCATCGCGACCTCGCCTGCGGCGTCACCTTCGTGACCGGCCACGCACGGGCCGACGGCCAGCCCGGACGGGAACCGGACTGGCCGGCGCTGGCGCGTTGCGGCACCACGCTGGTGGTCTATATGGGCATGCGCACGCTGGACAGCATCACGCGGGCGCTGGTCGACGGCGGTCTGCCGACCGGCACGCCCGCCTGCGCGATCCAGAACGGTACCCGCGGCGATCAACGCAGCGTGCTGGCAACCGTCGCGACGCTGGCGATGGAGGTTTCGGCCGCCGGTCTCGGCAGCCCCGCCATCGTGGTGATCGGCGAGGTGGTCAGGCTGGCTGGCGCCGCTTCGGCGCTTGCTTCGGAGCTTGATCTGCAGCGCGAAGGCGCACGGATGTCGGGCTGAACCCGCCCCCCTCGACAACCCACTTCGCACGGCACTGGGTGGCAGCTTGTACCCCGTGGGTTGCTGCTGTAAGGCGCTGATTCGGGGTTGTGCTGTGGTGACTGTGGTGGCTGCGATGCGCTGCCGGTGGCGAACGGCGAGATTCTTGTGGGAGCGGCGGCCCCGCCGCGATCGGCGCGTTGATCAACGATCATCACGGCATCAATCGCGGCGAGGCCGCCGCTCCCACAGGCCGCCGCTCCCGCAGTGGCCGCTCCAAAAGGGAGCACCCGGCGAGCCGATTTCATGGCTATCCCGGCTGCCCCGCCGGGGCCAGCCGCCTACTTGAGCTGTTCGTGCAGCAGCGACAGGATGCGCTTCGCGGTTTTGCTGTCGTCCACGCCGCCCTCCGGCGTCAGCACCTGGACATTGCTCTGCTTGCCTTCACCCTTGATGTGGATGCGGTACTGGTTCTGGCCGGCTTTCGGATCCGGTTTGTCGTCCGGCATGAAGAAGAGCAGTTTGGACAGCACGCCCTTCTTGCCCTCGCCGGCGGTGGCATCGACTTCCGGATCAACGTAACGCACGAAGTACACGCCTTGCGAACGGTCACGGTCCTCGACGGTGAAGCCGACGCGATCGAGCGCGAGGCCGACCCGGCGCCAGGCGCGGTCGAACCCTTCGTAGATCTGCAGCGTGCCGCCCTTGTCCGCCGTCACCAGCTGCGCACGCTCGGCCACCGGCGGGGCCGCCACCAGCGTCTTGGCCCGTTCGGTGTCGGCGCCCAGACGCACCATCAACCGGCGCAGCATTTCGGCTTCCAGTTCGGGGTCGGCCGGACGCGGTTGCCACACGGTGCTGTCACCACGCTCGTTGATGTACACCTCCATCACGCCGCGATGGCTGACGTAGATTTCGGTAGTACCCGGTTCGGCACCGGGCTCGAGACGGGTGCGGTACTTGTCGCGTTCCGGCGTCGAATAGAGATTGTCGAACACCTTGCCGATGGTGTTGCGGATGATGTCGTTCGGAAGCTTGGCCCGGTTCTCGTTCCAGTCGGTTTCCATGACGCCCGCTTCGGGCTGTTCGATGTCGATCAGGAAACCGGTTTCCTGCCAGAACTCCTTCACCTGCGGCCACATCTGTTCAGGGCTTCCGGCGACGACCAGCCAGCGCTGATTGCCCGAGCGTTCAATGCGCATCTTGTCGACCTGCGGCAGCACGGCACCGCCCTGCTGCTGCGCCTGGGCAGCCGGCCCTGCACGGTCGGCGTTGTAGGCAGACAGTGTGGCGACGTCACGGCCCGCCGAATCAGGCACTGCGTAGCGGTCGCTCGAGGCCGGCAGCGTGAGGTCGGGCGGCAGGTCGAGCCGCGGGCCGCGCTTCTTGGCAGCCGCCTTGTAATCGACCTTGGTCGATTCGGTGTATTCGCTGATTATCGAGCAGGAAGCCGCGAACGCGGCCAGCACGAGGACCAGCAGGGTGCGCAACGCACCGGACTTCATGGGAATCATCGGTAAAGCCTCAGTTCAGCACGCCGGCCTGCTGCATCGCGGCGCGAACCTGCTGGTGGAATTGCGGCGCCAGCTCGGTCAGCGGAAGGCGAAGCGACGGGCCGATCAGGCCCAGTTGATGGACGGCCCACTTCACCGGGATCGGATTGGCTTCGCAGAACAGCTGGCGATGCAGACCGGTGAGCTTCGCGTTGAGTGCGCGCGCCTTGACGGCGTCAGCCGCCAGGGCCGCGGCGTTCATTTCATGCATCAGGCGCGGCGCCACGTTGGCGGTGACCGAAATGCAGCCATGACCGCCCATCAGGATGAAGGCGCAGGTCGAGGCATCGTCGCCGCTGTACAGCGCAAAGCCCTTCGGCGCGCGGTTGATCAGTTCGACGCCGCGGTCGAGGTTGCCCGTCGCGTCCTTGATGCCGACGATGTTCGGGATTTCGGCCAGTCGCAGCGTGGTGTCGTTCGCCAGATCGGCCACGGTGCGGCCGGGCACGTTGTACAGGATGAAGGGCACATCGACCGCTTCGGCCTGCGCGCGGAAGTGGCGGTAAAGCCCTTCCTGAGTCGGCTTGTTGTAGTAGGGTACGACGGTCAGGCAGGCATCCACGCCCACCGCTTTCGCGCGTCGCGCCAGTTCGATCGCCTCGGCGGTCGAATTGGCGCCGGTACCGGCGATCACCGGAATACGACCGGCAGCCTGTTCGACGGTGACACGGATCAGTTCGCAGTGTTCGTCGACATCCACTGTCGGCGATTCGCCACTGGTGCCGACGATCACGATGCCGTCGGTGCCTTCCGCGATGTGAAAGTCGATCAGGCCGCGCAATCGCGGGTAGTCCAGGCTGCCATCTTCATGCATGGGCGTGACGATGGCGACGAGCGATCCGGTAATCATGAGTGAAGCAGCTTCGGCAGGAAACGCGGCATTCTACCGGAGGCAGCGGGCAAGCCCAACACGCGCGGTGCGTCAGTCTGTAACAAAGCAGATTCAAGTTTCAAGATCCAAGATGCAAGGGCGGCGCGACTTTCATCTTGCATCTTGAATCTTGCATCTGGGTTCATCCAAGCTCCGCCAGCGCCCTCACGTGCTCCGTCACGCTGCGTCCCAGCGCCGACAGCGCATAGCCACCCTCGAGCATCGACACGACGCGGCCCTGACAGTGCGCCTGCGCGAACTTGAGCAGTTGCGTGGTCACCCACGCGTAGTCCGCCTCGACCAGGCCGAGCGAGGCCATGTCGTCCTCGTAGTGCGCATCGAAGCCGGCCGAAATGAACAGCATCTGCGGGGCGAAATCCTGCAGCCGGGGCAACCAGCGTGTGCTGACCGCCTCGCGGAAGCCCTCGCCCCGGGTGCCGGCGGGCAGCGGCACATTGCACAGATTGCCGGCCAGTGGTTTGTCGCCCGAGTAGGGATAGAACGGGTGCTGGAAGATGCTCACCATCAGCATGCGCTCGTCGCCGGCCACGATGTTTTCGGTGCCGTTGCCGTGATGCACGTCGAAGTCGATGATGGCGACCCGCTCCAGCCCGTGCACTTCAAGCGCATGGCGGGCGGCGACGGCGATGTTGTTGAAGAAGCAGAAGCCCATCGCGCGCCCGAATTCGGCATGGTGACCAGGCGGACGTACGGCGCAGAAGGCGTTGCTGGCCTGCCCCGACAGCACCAGATCAGTCGCATGGATGCCGGCGCCGGCGGCACGCAGCGCGGCGCGCAGCGTACCGGGGCACATGGCGGTGTCCGGGTCGAGATGCACGATGCCGCTGGCCGGGGCCTGATCGAACACCTGCCGCACGTGGGCGGCCGAATGCGCGCGTTCGAGCGCTTCGACGCCGGCCAGCGGCGCGTCGTGATGGGACAGGCAGATGTCGAGCCCGCTGGCGATCAGGCGATCCTGGATGGCGCCGAGCCGGTCCGGGCACTCGGGATGGTGCGAGCCCATGTCATGCAGCGCGCACTCGGGATGTGTAATGTATGCGGTGGTCACCGCGCCTCCTCCATTATTGCAGCGTGCAATGCAACCGTGCCTCTGCGTGCCGTGTCACACCGCGTGAATTCAATCTTGCCCTGCATTATCCCGCCATACCTTAACCCACCTCAAGCCATGTCCGATCCCCGAGCCGTCGTCGATGCCGCGTCCACCCTCATTCTCGGCAAGCGCAGCCGACTCGAGCTGGCACTGACCTGCCTGATCGCCGGCGGTCACCTGCTGATCGAGGATGTACCGGGCACCGGCAAGACCACCCTTGCCCACGTAATGGCCCGCCTGCTCGGGCTGGATTTCCGGCGCGTGCAATTCACCAGCGACCTGCTGCCGGCAGACATTCTCGGCGTGTCGGTGTTCGAACGTGAAACCGGCGCCTTCCGCTTCCACCCCGGCCCGGTGTTCACCCAGGTGCTGCTCGCCGACGAGGTGAATCGCGCCACACCGCGCACGCAGAGCGCTCTGCTCGAGGCGATGGAAGAACACCAGGTCAGCGTCGAAGGCGAAACGCGCCCGCTGCCCGAACCCTTCTTCGTCATCGCCACGCAGAATCCGGCCAGCCAGATCGGCACCTATCCGCTGCCCGAATCGCAGCTCGACCGCTTCATGATGCGCATCACCATGGGCTATCCCGACCCGGCGGCCGAACGCGCACTGCTGACCGGCCGCGACCGGCGCAGCCTGCTGGCCGATCTGGCACCGGTGGCCGACGCCGCGACGCTGAGCGCCTGGCGCACGCAGGCAGAAGGTATCCATGTCAGCGATGCGCTGATCGATTATGTGCAGGCACTGATCGCCTACACGCGCACCGGTGGCGGCTACCGGCTCGGTCTGAGCCCGCGTGCAGGGCTGGCGCTGCTGGCTGCGGCACGCGCGCGCGCGCTGCTCGATGGACGCAGCCACGTGCTGCCGGAAGACGTGCAGGCGGTCGTGCCGGCGGTCGCGCTGCATCGCCTGCCGATGCTCGAACAGCCACCCAGTCAGGACGATGCCGCCCGCCATCTGCTGCAGGCGGTCGCGCTGCCGGTCTGATGCGGGAAGCGATCCGCCGCTGGCTGGCCACCTTGGGCGGCTCGCCCGCGCTGCCGCTGACCCTGGACCGGCGCCGCATCTTCGTGCTGCCGACCGGACCCGGTCTGGCCTTCGGCTGCGCGCTGCTCGCCATGCTGCTGACCGCAATCAACTACACGCTCAGTCTGGGCTTCGCACTGGTGTTCATGCTGGCCGGCCTGGGCCAGGTCGCACTGCTGCACGCCTTCCGCAACCTCTATGCGCTGAAGCTGCGCGAAACCGTGCCGGAGCCGGTGTTCGCCGGCCAGCACGCGGGCTTCCCGCTGTGGCTGGACAACGATGCCAGCCGGCCACGGCCGGCACTGCAGCTGTCCATGCCCGGTGCCGATCCGGTCACGATAGATCTGGCACCGAAGCAGAGCAGCGTAGTGTTGCTGAACATGCCGACGACACGGCGCGGCTGGCTGTCGCCGGCGCGCGTCACGCTGGATACCCATTACCCGCTGGGCCTGATCCGCGCCTGGTCGTACGCGAAGCCGGTCCAGCGCTGCCTGGTGCTGCCGAAGCCGGAAAGCGGCCGGCCGCCGCTGCCGGCCACGGCGGCCGGTGAAGCGGGGCTGCGCCCACGTGGCGAGGGCAGCGAGGAATTCGCCAGCCTGCGCGACCATCGCGCGGCCGATTCGCCGCGCCATGTGGCCTGGAAAACATCGGCGCGTACGCCGGATGCGCCGCTGCTGACCAAACAGTTCGAAGGCAGCGACGGCGGCGACCTGTGGCTGGACCTCGCCCAACTGCCCGCCACGCTGTCGCTCGAACAGCAGCTGTCGCGGCTGACCGGCTGGGTGATCGACGCCGACGCCGCCGGCCTGCACTACGGCCTGGCGCTGCCGGGAACGCGCATCGCGCCAGCCAGCGGGCCGGCTCATCGCGCGCGCGCGCTGCGCGCGCTGGCACTGCACGGGCTGCCGACATGAAGTGGCGCCGCACGAGCGCGCCCAAGGTGGCCGCCGAACCACTCGATCAGGCACGCGTCGCCTGGCTGATGGCGGTCGCCGCCTGCGCACTGCTGCCGCACGGCTCGCACCTGCCGGGCTGGCTGATAGCGGTCGCTGCCCTGCTGTTCACATGGCGACTGGCGCAGTGGAAGCTCGGCTGGCCGGGCGCCAGCGGCCTGGTCAAGCTGCTGGTGGTGGTCGCCTGCTGCGCCGGCGTTTCGCTGACCTTCGGCCGCCTGTTCGGTCGCGAGCCCGGCGTGGCGCTGCTGACGCTGATGCTGGTGCTCAAGCTGCACGAACTGCGCAGCACGCGCGACGGCCACACCGTCGTGCTGCTCGGCTATTTCATGCTGCTGACCGCCTTCCTGTATTCGCAGACACCGGCCATGGCGGCTGCGCTCGGCGTGTCGATGACCGTCATCACCGCGGCGCTGATCGCACTGACCGGCCCGCCGGCTGCGCCGCGTGCCCTGCTGCGCCACGCCGCATGGATGATGGCGCAGGCGCTGCCCTTCATGCTGGTGCTGTTCGTGCTGTTCCCGCGCGTGCCGGGCCCGCTGTGGGGCTTGCCGCTCGACGCCTGGAGCGGCACGTCCGGCCTGTCCGACTCCATGGCGCCCGGCTCGATTTCGCAGCTGAGCCTGTCCGGCGCCATCGCCTTTCGCGCGCGCTTCGAGGGCGATGCGCCGCCGGCACGCGATCTGTACTGGCGCGGTCCGGTGCTGAGTGCCTTCGACGGCCGCACCTGGCGGCAGGGCAGCAGCGCGCAGCGCATCGGCGACGGCCTACCGCATCCGGTACCCGGGCGTGCGCTGGCTTATGAAGTCACGCTGGAGCCGCACAACCGGAACTGGCTGTTCGCACTCGAAACCGTCGCCACCCTGCCGGCCGGCGTGCGGGTGAGCGACGACTGGCAGTTGCTCGGTCGCGACGGCGTGCGCACCCGGCGGCGCGACCGTTTCGAATCGGTGCTCGGCGCGCGACCGGGCATCGAGGAGTGGAGCGGTCATCTCGACGCAGCCCGCCAGTTGCCGCGCGACGGAAATCCGCGCGCGCGGCAACTGGCGCAGACGCTGCGCGCCGCCTCGCCGGCCGACACGGTGGCGGCCGGCCTGCGGCTGTTCCGGCGCGAAGCCTTCGTCTACACGCTGACGCCGCCGCTGCTCGGCGAAGACGGCATCGACGCCTTCCTGTTCGACACCCGGCGCGGTTTCTGCGAGCACTACGCCGGCGCCTTCGTGTTCCTGATGCGCGCCGCCGGACTGCCGGCACGCGTCGTGACCGGCTATCAGGGCGGCGAGCGCAACGAGGTCGACGACTATGTCGTGGTGCGCCAGTCCGACGCCCACGCGTGGGCCGAGGTCTGGCTCGAGGGCGAAGGCTGGCGGCGCGTCGATCCGACCGCGGCCATCCTGCCGTCGCGCATCGAACGCGGTCTGGCCGACCTGCCGGCCGGCGAACCGGTGCCCTTCGTTGCGCGCGTCGATCTGGGCTGGCTGCGCGCGCTGCGCCACCAGTGGGAGGCAGCCAACAATTCGTGGAACCAGTGGGTGCTGTCGTACGACCAGCAGAAGCAGCGCGAACTGCTGAGCCGGCTCGGCATGGCACAGCCTGACTGGCGGCTGATGACGATATGGCTCGCGTCGCTGTGCGCGCTTTTCGCCCTGGCGCTGACGCTGTGGGCGATGCGCCGAACTGTATCGGCCGACGCGCTGGCGCGCGCCTGGAACGCCGTCGACCGCGCGCTGCGCCCGGCCGGCCTGGGCCGCGAGGCGTGGGAAGGGCCGCTCGACTACGCGGCACGTATCGGCCGGCTGCGTCCCGATCTGGCACCCGTACTCGCCGAGGCGTGTAGACTTTATGCCGACGCCCGCTATGGCGCGGCTCCGCCCGCCGCTGCGGCCCGCGAACTCAAGGCCTGCGCCCGCGCGCTGCGCCGCCAACGCACCCCGCCCCACCGATGACTTCACGTTTCACATCCGACGCCTTTTCACGCCGCGATTTCATCCTTGGCGGCACCGCACTGTTTGCCTCCGGCCATTTGCCGGCGCAGACCCCGGGCACCGCTGGCTTTGCCGGCCGCGATGACGTGCGCGCCTTCTGCGCGGAACTGGCCGGCGCGCACGGCTTCGACGAAGGCTGGCTGCTGACGCAGTTCGAACCGGTGCAGCCGCAACCGAAAGTGATCGAACTGATCCGCCCGCCGACGAAACCGGGCGTGCGCTCCTGGCAGCGCTACCGCGGCCGCTTCGTGGAACCGCTGCGCATCCGCGAAGGACGCGCATTCATGGCCGAACATGCCGCGACGCTGGCGCGCGCCGAACAGCAGTTCGGCGTGCCGCCACATGTGGTCACCGCCATCATCGGCGTCGAAACGATCTACGGTCGCCACACCGGCAACTTCCCGGTCATCGGCGCACTGGCCACGCTGGCGTTCGACTACCCGCCGCGCGCGGAACTGTTCCGGCGCGAACTGGGCGAGCTGTTCCTGCTGGCGCGCGATCAGAACCGCGATGTGGCCAGCTATCGCGGCTCCTACGCCGGCGCGCTCGGTTACCCTCAGTTCCTGCCCAGCAGCTGGCGCCGCTATGCGGTCGATTTCGACAACGATGGCCGCGTCGACCTGATCGACAGCCCGATCGACGCCATCGGCAGCGTCGCCGCCTACCTGAAGGAACACGGCTGGGAGCCGGGCGAACCTGTGGTGCAGCGGATCCTGGTCGACAGCAGCACGGTTGCGCCGCTGATCGAATCCGGCATCGAGCCGGTACTCGACACCGATCGACTGCTGGCCAGCGGCATCCGCCCGCTCGGCCGTGAGCTGATTGCCAAGCCGGCGGCCGTGGTCGATCTGATCACACCGGATGCGCCGACCGAGTACTGGCTGGGCTTCAAAAACTTCTACGTCATCACCCGCTACAACAAGTCGAGCTTCTATGCGATGGCCGTGCATCAGCTGAGCGAGGCGCTCGCACGTGGTTGACCGTCGCCTGTGACATGGCCGCCCACCCCCTTCCGAACCGGACCCTGACGATGACCCGCCTTCTGCTCGCCGCCACGCTGGGCGCCCTGCTCTGTTCGCCCGCGAGCGCTCGTGACGCGTCGCTGAACGGTCGCTGGACAGGCGACTACAAGACCGACGAAGGGATCGACCGCGAAGCGGAACTTGTCGTGACCGAAGACGGCGCAACCTGGACCGGCAAGCCCAAGGGCAGCGCTGGCCGACAGAATCCGTGCTTCAACCGCGCCTTTGCGGTACTGATCGAGAACGACGCGGAGGGTGAGTTGTCGCTGTGGGTCAAGGCGAGCCAGGCCTTGCCGCTGTGCAAGGACCTGCGGCTGCAACTGACCCGGGTGTCGCCGACCCGGCTCGAAGGGCAGTTCAAATCAGGTGCGCCGGCCTGGCTGGACAGACGCTGAGTCCGGCACGCCGTGCCGCGTATATATAGATATAGGCACCAGGGCGCGGCACCATCAGGCTTGACCCGCGCATTGAATGAAACCATTATTCACTCCATGCAACTCGGCACCGGGACGACCCGGTCGCCTTCATTCTTCCGGGGACGGCCCCGGATGTCCGGAGCATTCATCATGGCGTGGGTCATCCTGTTCATCGCAGGTCTGTTCGAGGTCGCCTGGGCGATCGGTTTGAAATACACCGACGGTTTCAGCAAGCTGTGGCCGTCGGTCGGCACGGCGGCAGCCATGCTGATCAGCGTGGTGCTGCTCGGACTGGCCATGCGCACGCTGCCGGTCGGCACCGCCTACGCGGTGTGGACCGGCATCGGCGCAGTCGGCACCGTCATCCTGGGCATCGTGCTGTTCGGCGATCCGGCCAATACGGCGCGTCTGGCCTGCGTTGCACTGATCGTCGCCGGCATCCTCGGGCTGAAGCTCACGTCGGCCTGAGTGCCGCGGCGGGAGTTCCGGCTGTGGGAGTTCCGGCTGTGGGAGTTCCGGCTGTGGGAGTTCCGGCTGTGGGAGTTCCGGCTGTGGGAGCGGCGGCCTCGCCGCGATACGCACGCTGATCATCGACCATCGCGGATCGATCGCGGCGAGGCCGCCGCTCCCACAAAAGAGCCTCGCGATCGCGACGAGGGCTTTGCAGGGCCAGTAGTGGATTGCCGTTGCTCCCGCATGTCCCGACTGCACGCTCTGCGTCCACCAGAGACCGCCCGCGCCCCCCCCCCCTCTGCCATCAGGAGAAGACCGCACTTGTGCCGCCTGCCCGCAATCGGCGAAAATCCGCGGTTTTGGCTTGCGCGCGAATTGCGTGCAGGCTTCATCCATCCGAGCCCGCCATGACCGATTCAGCCGCACTGCCGCCCGACGACGAAAACCACATCATCGCGGAGCGGCGCGAAAAACTGCGCCAGTGGCGCGAAGGCGGCGCGGCCTATCCAAACGATTTCAGCCGCACGCACTACGCCGGCGAGCTGACCGCGCAGCACGCCTCGACCAGCGGCGAAGCCCTTGAGGCGACACCCGAACCCGTGCAACTGGCCGGCCGCATGATGCTCAAGCGTGTCATGGGCAAGGCCAGCTTTGCGACGCTGCAGGACATGTCGGGCCGCATCCAGCTCTACATCACGAACGACGGCGTGGGCGAAGAGGCGCACGGCGCGTTCAAGCACTGGGACCTGGGCGACATCGTCGGCTGTTCCGGCGTGCTGTTCCGCACCCGCACGGGTGAGCTGACGATCAAGTGCGACAGCGTGCGCCTGCTGTCGAAGGCGCTGCGCCCGCTGCCGGAGAAATTCCACGGCCTGGCCGACCAGGAAACCAAGTACCGCTTCCGTTACCTCGATCTGATCACCAACGACGCTTCGCGCAACACCTTCATCGCGCGCAGCCGCCTGATGAGTTCGCTGCGCGCCGAAATGACGCGTCAGGGCTTTCTCGAAGTCGAAACGCCGATGATGCACCCCATCCCCGGCGGCGCGGCGGCCAAGCCGTTCAAGACCCACCACAACGCGCTCGACATGGAGTTGTTCCTGCGCATTGCGCCCGAGCTGTACCTGAAGCGCCTTGTCGTCGGTGGCTTCGAAAAGGTGTTCGAGGTGAACCGCAACTTCCGCAACGAAGGCATCAGCCCGCGCCACAACCCCGAATTCACGATGATGGAGTTCTATCAGGCCTATGCCGATTACCGGCAGCTAATGGATTTCACCGAATACCTGCTGCGCCACTGTGCCGAGCAGGCGCTGGGCACGACGAAGTTCATGTACCAGGGCCGCGAACTCGATCTCGGCCAGCCTTTCCACCGGCTGACCATCGTGCAGGCGATCCAGAAGTACAACCCGCAGTATTCGGATGCCGATCTGGCCGACGAAGCCTTCGTGAAGAAGGCGATCAACACGCACGGCGAAACGGTCAAGCCGGGCGGCCTCGGTTCGCTGCAGCTGCAGCTGTTCGAGGCCTGCGCCGAGGCGCAGCTGTGGGAGCCGACCTACATCATCGACTACCCGGCGGAAGTGAGCCCGCTGGCACGCCGCTCGGATACCCAGCCGGACATCACCGAGCGCTTCGAACTGTTCATCGTCGGGCGCGAAATCGCCAACGGTTTTTCCGAGCTGAACGATCCGGAAGACCAGGCGGCGCGCTTTCTCGACCAGGCAAAAGCCAAGGACGCCGGTGACGAGGAAGCCATGTTTTTCGACGCCGACTACATCCGCGCACTCGAACACGGCCTGCCGCCGACTGGCGGCTGTGGCATCGGCATCGACCGGCTGGTCATGCTGCTGACCGATTCGTCCAATATCCGCGACGTCATCCTGTTCCCGCAGATGCGCCGCGAGTAGCCGTATCTGCCTCGGGAGCTGGGGCTGTGGCTGCGTGGCTGTGGCTGTGGGAGCGGCGATAACTCACGCCGCCATTCACACCGGGCCGCGCTCATCAGCCGCCACCGGAACTCCTGCGCGTCTGCATTCATCACATGTACCGCACCCGCATCCGGCAAAAGGTCCTGAATGTCCCGCCCGCTTCAAGCCCTGCAGCCCACCACGCTGACCTTCGACGATGAAGGCACGCCGCGCTCGTCGCTGTTCGATGACCGCTATCACTCCTGCGAAGGGCCGCTGGCGCAGGCGCAGTTCGTATTTCTGGGCGGCAACGGCCTGCCCGGGCGCTGGGCCGGACGCGAACGCTTCGTCGTGCTGGAGACCGGATTCGGCCTCGGCCTGAACTTTCTCGCCACCTGGCGCGCATGGCGCGACGACCCGGCGCGCTGCGACCGGCTGCACTTCGTATCGGTCGAAAAGCATCCGGTCGTCCAGTACGACCTCGCGACCTACTACCAGCGCGCGCTGCCGCAGGACATGGGCGACATGGCGCAGCGGCTGGTCGAACGCTGGCCGCTGCCGGTGGCCGGCGTGCATCGCATCGAATTCGACGGCGGACGCGTCGTGCTGACGCTGGCCTTCGGCGACGCCGACGCGCTGCTGCCGAAACTTACGCTGCGCGCCAACGCACTGTATCTCGACGGTTTTTCACCGGCACGCAACCCGGACATGTGGTCCGGGCACATCTGCCGGCACCTGAAACGGCTGAGCGCGGACGACGTGACGCTGGCGACCTGGACCGTGTCGGCGGCGCTGCGCCGGGCGCTGGCCGACCACAGTTTCGTCACCGAAAAGCGGCTCGGACTGAAGCCCAAGCGGGACATGCTGACCGGCGCGCTGCATCCGCAGGCGCAGGCGGCCGCGCTGCGCCACCGACCGCAAGCCGGCACGCCCCGGTGCGTGGCGGTGATCGGCGCCGGGCTGGCCGGCTGCGCGCTGGCCGAGCGGCTGGCAGCGCGCGGCATCGAAGTGGTGCTGATCGAGCGCCATGCGGCGCCGGCGCAGGAGGCGTCGGGCAATCCGGCCGGCGTGCTGCGGCCCATGGTGGCGCGTGACGACAGCATCGCTGCGCGCTTTTCGCGTGCCGCCTTCCTGCATGCCTCCAGCCATCTGCGGCGACTCGACGGCGAGGGGCGCCCACTGAAATGGGGCCCGACCGGCGTGATGCAGATCGCGCAGGACGCCGAACAGGAACAGATGCAGCACGCACTGTGGGCGTCGCACGCCCTGCCGGATGCGCTCGTCCGTCACCTGTCCGACTGGGAGATGACGCGACGCGTCGGCTACACGGTTCCGCGCGGCGGCTGGTGGTTTCCGCGCGGCGCCTGGGTCAATCCACCCAGCCTGTGCGAAGCCAATCTCGCACGGGCCGGCAACGCCGTGACCCGGTTGTTTTCGAGCGAGGCCATCGGTCTTGCACGAGACGGCGCCAGCTGGCGGGTGAGCGCCGGCGATCGCACGCTGGTGAGCGCCGACGCGGTGGTGCTGGCCAATGCGTCGGATGCGGCTGCGCTGTCGCCGCTGGCGCTGCCGCTGATCCGCATCCGCGGCCAGGTCACCCGCCTGCCGCGCGCGCTGCTGCCGCAGCTGCATGTCACGCTGTGCTGCGACGGCTATCTGTGCCCGACGCCGGATGGCGACCTGAATCTGGGCGCCAGCTTCGACGTCGGCGACGAAGACGGCAGCGTGCGCAGCGACAGCCATGCCGGAAATCTGGCCCGGCTCGAGCGGCTGCTGCCGGACACGGTGCTGATGCCCGACCTGCGCAAGCTCACCGGTCGGGTCGCTTTCCGCACCGCAACCCCCGACCGCCTGCCGCTGATCGGCGAACTGCCCGGACAGCCCGGCCTGTACGCCTTCACCGGTCTGGGTTCGCGCGGACTCGTGTGGTCCGCGTTGGGCGCTGAAGTTCTGGCAGCAGACCTGTGCGGCGACCCGCTGCCGGTCGAGAAGGAACTCGCATCCGCAATCGCACCCGCACGGCTCTTCACCGAAACCTGACCTGGATCAAGGTTACACCACGGCCAGACTGGACACGCACGCCAGGCGCAGTAGCCGCTTGGATGCACACGTATCACCGAAAGCATGCACCGTAGGCGAAATTCCATCGCGTGAGGCTCGATGAGCGCGTACTTCACCCGGAATGCTTGGCAAAGTACGCGGCTGCCCTTTTTCAGGATTTCGCGCTCCTCGCTTGCTCGGCGCAACTCCGCCTTCAAGCGCTGAATCTCATCGACCTGACCATCCTGTCATACCCGCCGAGCCGGGCTCAACGAATAGTGCGTGATCCAGCCGAACAGGCTGAACGTGATGGCACCTAGGCGCGCAGCAACCCCGAAGCCGGATGATCACGCTCGGTGACCTGCCTGACCGCTTCGACCTTGAATTCCTCAGTGAAGCGTCGACCCATTTTCTCTTCCATAACCACCTCCGTCGTGCCTCGATTTTGAGGCTACAGAGTGTCAAGAAAAACCGGGGCGATTCACCTGGATTGTTCACCCACTCTGCACGCGCCCCCTGAATACCTGCCCTTGCTGCAATGCGGGTAGGGAAATCCTTATTCACCTGAGGATTTACTCGGCACTCCCCGCGGCATCTCCTGATACCGCGCTCCTACTGGAACGGCGTTAACTCAACCCATGAGTGGTTGCAAGTCTGCGGTTTCAGGCGCAGCAAAAAGTGGATCAGCAGCGTCCTCCAGCGTTTCGTTGGAAGGAGGAGGGACCAAGAAGAGGCCGAGATGCAGCGCAATACAAGCTCGAAAAATGTTGCACAGCCAAATCGTGGCGCGCACGCAGTTGAAAGGTATTGATCTATGACCGACTTCACACGCTTTGCGTCCGGAGGGCACCGAACGCCCTGCGCATTTGATGACGAACCGGAAAGTCACACAGCCATCCATGTTGGCAGTTCCGTGCGCCCCCAGCCTAAAGCGGCCACTTTTCTTCTGGTCTCCACCAAAGGCGTCGTATTGCGCCACTCGCAGTCGTTGGATGGTGTTCCTGACCTGACGGGGCGCCTCGTCACTGCGATATTTGAGGCGTTGTCAGACCAGGGCACGACGAGCTGGTCGCAAGTAATGGCGGACTGTCGTCGCGCACCTCAAAGTTATGTCTGGCGACTGCGGGCAAGTGTTGCCGAAATACCGGTAAACGTTGAATGCACACGTTTTCACAAGGTGTCGGGCGCCGAAGAGTGGTTGCTCCGGCTGAGCGAAGTAGCGATTGGGACCAGCATCGCCCGCAACCTTGAAATTCTCGCTCAGGCCGCCCACCAGACGCATGATTCGGTGCTCATCACTTGCGCCGGTGGCTTCATCGAATACGTCAATCCGGCGTTCGAACGCACAACCGGCTACCTCGCGAAAGAAGTCTTGGGCTGTACGCCGCGCATGCTCAAGTCAGGTCAACACGGCAGCGAATTCTATGCGCGTATGTGGAGCACGATCAAACGGGGCGAGGTTTTCCGCGCGGTATTCACTAATCGGCGCAAAAGCGGCGAGCTGTATTTCGAAGAGAAGACCATCAGTCCCATCTTCGACAGCCAGCAGAGGATCAGCCACTACGTAGCGACGTCCAAGGACGTGAGCGAACGCATACGCGTCCAGGATCAACTCGAATACCTCGCGAACACCGACACACTGACCAAACTACCGAATCGGCGTCTGTTCATGGAACGGCTGGAACAGGTGATGAGCAGCGCCGTGAGGCAAGGGCAACAATTAGCCGTGTTGTTCATCGATCTCGACCGTTTCAAGGTGATTAACGACACGCTGGGCCACAACGTCGGCGACGGTCTCTTGATAGAGATCGCGCGGCGCCTTCGTGCGAGCGTCCGAGCGACCGACATGGTGGCGCGGCTCGGTGGCGACGAATTCATGATCCTGCTCGAAGAGGTCAAGTGCCGTGAGGACGTAAGCCAGGTCGTCGCGAATATATTGAAGGGTCTGGGGCAGGTCATCCGGCTTGAGGGACGCGAATTTTTCGTCAGCGCCAGCGTGGGCATCGCTTTGTACCCCGACGATGCAGCGTCAAAAGACGAACTGCTCAGTCGGGCCGATGTGTCGATGTACCAGGCGAAATCAGCAGGGCGCAATACGTCCTGTTTCTATGAACAACACATGGACGTCCATGCGCATAGCGATCTGGCGCTCGAGATCGAACTGCATGGGGCGCTGGCTCGGCAAGAGCTTTTCCTCGTCTATCAGCCCATCGTCGACGCGCACTCGGGCCGGATGATGGCGGTTGAAGCTCTGTTGCGATGGAACAGTCCGAAAATGGGCTCGGTACCGCCCGACCGCTTCATTCCCATCATGGAAGAAACAGGACTGATTGTTCCGGTGAGCCGCTGGTCGCTGCGTCAAGCGCTGCACGACGTACGGAACGTGCAGCGCGTGCGCCCGGATATCGGGCTTTGTTTCAACCTTTCGGGTAGGCAAATGACCGATCCGGAACTGGTTGCCGACATTTCCGCCGCCCTGATCGAGGCCAGTTTCGATCCGCACCTGCTGGAACTCGAGATCACCGAGAGCACGCTGATGAAAGATCTTCAGCATACCGGCGCTGTGCTCGCCGCTCTTAATGCTATTGGAATCTCCATAGCAATAGATGACTTTGGTACAGGTTACTCCTCGCTGTCGTACCTGATGCGCCTCCGCGTACGCACGGTGAAAATCGATCGCAGTTTCGTAAGTGAACTGACCGCCGACCCCGAAGCAATGACTATCGTGCGCGCGATCATTTCGCTCGCTGGCAACCTGAATCTGGAGGTTGTGGGCGAAGGCGTTGAAACAGTCGAACAATTCGCCCAACTCGCCAAGCTGGGATGCAACCGCCTGCAAGGCTATCTGTTCGGCGTGCCCTCGTTGCCTGCTGATCTGCAAGGGCTGGCGTGCTTCCTTGCGCCCGCGATGGAAACCGAAGAACGGCTAAGAGACCGGCTGGCCTCTTGACCGTTTCGGTTCTACGGACAATTCAATTGCAACTCTTTTTTGCTCACTGAGAAACCCATGCGCAACAACCAACCTGTCACGACGGCCGAAACCCTGCTTCCCGAAGGTGTGTTCATTTACTCGCGCACCGATCTCGCCGGCAACCTCGTCGAGGCGAACGAAGCTTTTGCGTCCATCAGCGCCTTCACTCGGGACGCGATGCTGGGGCAACCGCATAACATGGTGCGCCATCCCGACATGCCGCCAGAGGCCTTTGCCGACATGTGGCGCGACCTCAAGGCGGGAAGACCTTGGCGCGCCATCGTCAAGAACCGTCGCAGCGACGGCGGCTATTACTGGGTCGTTGCGAACAGTTCCCCGGTTCGCGAGAATGGCCAGGTGATCGGTTACCAATCGGTCCGCTTGCGCCCGACGCGGGAGGAAGTAGCCGCGGCCGACGGTGCCTACCGACGCCTGCGCGAGGGCGATGCTTCGATCAGTGTCAAACACGGCCGCATCGTCCCAAAGCACAAATCTCCGCTGGCGCACTATCTCGATTTTCGCAACCAGAGCCTGCTCATGAGCGTGCTGCTGCTGCTCTTGAGCGCTGCCAGTGTCGCCGGCATGCTGGTCGAGTTCCCTGCGAGAACGATTGTTGTTGAATCGCTGGCGTGCCTGGGGTTTGCGCAGGGATTGTTTTACGCCCTGTTTGCGGGACCACGCATGAATCGGGACATGACGTCGATGGCCGATCACCTCGAAGCGATCATGAAAAGTGGCGATTTGAAGTTGCGTTTTGATCTGAAGCGAGAGGACAGGATCGGCGACGTCGGCCGCACCATAGACGATCTCGTAGCATGGGTGCAGGCCACGTTGCTTGGCATGCAGGACAGCGCGAAACTGGTGCGCGAATCCGTTGTTGAAGTGAGCGGCGACATCGCCAGCGTCGAAAACTCGGCCAGAGTGCAAAGCGACGCGTCCGCCGCTGCCGCGTCCGGGATCGAGCAAATCACCGTATCCATCGGTGAAGTCGCCAATCACGCCGCCGCAACCCGGGACGCCGCGTCGCTTGCAACGCGTTTGTCAGCCAAGGGAGCAGAACTGTCCGAACAGACGAGTCAGACGATCAGCACGCTCTCGGAGTCCGTCAAGGCGGCGGCGCAACAGGTCGAAACGCTGGGTAGTCGGGCGGAGGATATTTCGCGGATCACCCTGGTGATCAAGGACATCGCCGATCAGACCAATCTACTGGCGCTGAATGCCGCCATCGAAGCTGCTCGCGCCGGGGAACAGGGGCGTGGATTTGCCGTGGTCGCGGACGAGGTACGCAAGCTCGCCGAACGTACCGCACAGGCAACTCAGGAAATCGCCACCATGACACAATCGATTCAGAGCGAAACCGGCAAAGCTGTCGACAGCATGCGTTCGGGCGCTATGCAAGTCGATGCCAGCGTGGCGCTGGTACGAGACGTGCGTTCGGCTCTGGGCGAAATTTCAGAACAGATGGAGAACACCTCTCACATGGTCAATGACATCTCCTGCTCCACGCAGGAACAGCAGCAGGCGATGACGCAAATGGCGCAGAACGTCGAACAGGTGTCGGTCATGACTGAGCAGAACATGGCCGCGGTGGGGCAAAGCAACGCGACGGTAGCCCGGCTCGGCGACACGATGGAGCGGATGCGGAAGTCGGTCTCGCAGTTCATCACTTGAAAGTCGTTGCATCACTCCTTCTGTTGTGGTGTCCGACGGGCCGCTGGCGAACCGCCACAAGCCGCGTGTCGGCGTACTGTTGCGCCCGGCGGCAGACTGCAGCAACCGGGATGCGCTGGACACGATCCTCACGGGCGTGGGCGATGACGGCGCTTTGGGATGAGACAGCTGTCTATGCAAGGAAAATCGGAAAAGTTGAACTGCGATTCGAGAAGGAATCCTGCCTCGACACCCGAGATTGGAGACAAAGGAAGAGGTTCTCACCAGCCTGTTACTGCGATTGTGCGGGGGTTGGGCAACGAAGCACTCCTGAACGGAGCGCTCAATCAGCAAGGGAATGGCACGCTGATGAATGCAACAAGGGCAAATGAATTGCGGGATCGGGGGCGCCGACTGGATGACGGGGTTGGTCTTGAGGAACTCGATGTCCGGATGGCAGACATCCTCCTTGTAGACGACGAAATCGTTAATCTGAAACTGCTGCAACGCTCACTGAAGGCTGCGGGCTATACCCGACTTACATCACTTTCTGACCCCCACGCGGTGCTGCCGCATTTCGAAAGACACCGGTATGACCTTGTTGTACTAGATCTCAACATGCCGGGAATGAATGGTTTCGAGATCATGAGCAAGCTGCAGACGCTGGACCGGGACAACATGCCGCCCGTCCTTATCCTGACCGCCCAGCACGCGCAGGAAGACCGTATCCGCGCACTGCGTAACGGAGCGCAGGACTACATCACCAAACCCTTCTCCATCGAGGAACTGTCGGCACGGGTACGCAACCTTCTGCAGGCCCAGCTCAACCGGAAGCTTATTCGCGGGCGCAATCTTCAGCTGGAACAGCGCGTGTGCGAAAGAACGCGTGAGCTGTACGACACGAGGCTGCAGATCGTGCGTCGTCTGGGCCGGGCGGCGGAGTATCGGGATAACGAGACCGGATTGCACATTGTCCGCATGAGCAAGATTTCGGCGCTGCTGGGCGAGGCGGTTGGAATGGGGCTGGAATCCTGTGAGTTGCTCCTCAACGCAAGTCCGATGCACGACATCGGAAAGATCGGAATACCGGATCACATCCTGTTGAAGCCCGGTGGTTTCGAACCGCATGAATGGGAAACAATGAAGTCGCACACGACCATAGGCGCGGACATTCTTTCCGGCGATGATTCGGACATCCTGAACATGGCCCGCGAAATCGCCTTCACCCATCACGAAAAGTGGGATGGCAGCGGCTATCCGTGCGGCTTGCAAGGCGAGAGCATCCCGCTCGAGGGCCGCATCGTCGCGGTGGCCGACGTATTCGACGCGCTGACGTCGGAGCGCCCATACAAGCGCGCGTGGCAGATCGAAGATGCGCTCGATTTCGTGCGAAGCCAGCGCGGGCAGCATTTCGATCCGCAACTGGTCGATCTGTTCATGGAAAACCTTCCTTCCGTACTGGAAATCAGGAACCGCTTCGCGGAACCGCAGGTTTCTGTGTCCTAGCACCCCAGCCGGTTCATAGGGATGGAAACGTTCGCTTCAGGTCGGCTGGCAACGCACGGGTCGGGCTCGCTTCCTGAGACCCCGAACCGGACGCCATCACGCCCTGCTCTAGCTTTGCTTGAGCCGATCAAATTCCCTTGCCCTGCTTTCCCGCGTACCCCGGAATGACGCCACAGTCTGTTATCGCGCTGCTGCTGCCGGCGCTCGCATGCGGGCTGCAATGGCTGCTTTGGCCATGGCTCGCGCCCTTCGTATGGTTTCTTTTCTTTCCGGCCGTTTTCTTCAGCGCGCGGCTTGACGGGGTACGCGGCGGCCTGATCGGCGCTGCATTGAGCATCTTGCTGGTCTGGTTCTTCTTCATCCCGCCGCAGCTGAGCTGGGCGATCGAAAGCCCGATCAGACTCTACGCCTTCGGACTCTTCCTGCTCATGGGCTACCTTTTCGGCACGGTTCACGAGCGCCTGAAACAGGCGCTGAGCCAAGCCGAGCTGCGTCTATCGACAACCTGCGAATCAGTGACGGTCGGCATCGCCCGCGTGGCCCCGGATGGTCGCTGGATTTGCGTCAATCAGAGGTTGTGCGACATCGTCGGCTATAGCCGGGAAGACCTTCTGGTGCGCAATTTCGGAGCCTTGATCCACCCGGATAACCCTGCAGTCGACGTGGTGGACATGCGCCGGATGCTTGCTCATGAGGCCGACCGGTGCTCCATGGAAAAGCACCATGTGCGCAGGGACGGAAGCACCGTCTGGATCAGGCTGACGCTCGTCATGTGCCTGAGTCCGGATGGCCGGCCCGACTACTTCATCGTGATCGTCGAAAACATTGATGAAAAGAAAGCAGCCGAAGCGGCGCTCAACGAGAGCAGGGAACGGATGCGCATCTTCATCGAGCATGCGCCTGCAGCGTTGGCGATGTTCGACCGGGACATGCGTTATCTGGCTGTCAGCGATCGATGGAAGCAGGACTACGGACTCGTCGATCGCGAGCTTGTGGGGCTGAGTCACTACGAAGTGTTTCCCGATATCCCCGACCGGTGGAAGTCCGCGCATCGCAGCGGGCTGGCCGGTCAGGTGGTGCGGATCGACGATGATCGATTCGAGCGCGCCGACGGCAGCGTGCAGTGGCTGCGCTGGGAAGTATGTCCGTGGTATTTGTCGGAAGGGACGGTCGGCGGAATTGCCATCCTTACCGAGGACGTCACGGAAAAGAAGCTGGCCGACGAAGCATTGCGGACGAGCGAGCGACGCTTGCGCATTGCGCAGGAAGGGGCTCACGTCGGCCTGTGGGAATGGGACTTGCGCAAGGACCAGCTTTACTGGTCGCCGGAATACGAGAGGCTCTACGGCATTGCGCCGGGAGGTATGCGCAGTGCGAAGCACTGGCGCTCACGCGTGCATCCGGACGACCTGCCCCGGGTCGACGAGGCCTTGAAACGGCATTTTGTGCATGGCGATCCGTTCGAAGTCGAATTCCGCGTCTGCCGCGATGACGGCGAGACCCGATGGATGTATGGCGTCGGTGCCGCGCAATTCGACGCGTCAGGGAGAGCCACTTTGCTGTCCGGCTTCAATATGGATGTCACCGAGCGAAAGAAGGCCGAACAGACCCTGCTCGAAAGCCGCGCACAGCTGATGCGGACCGAAGAGCTTGCACATCTCGGGAGCTGGGAGCTCGATCTGGTCGACGGCAGGCTGCAGTGGTCCGACGAGGTGTTCCGGATATTCGGCCTCACACTCGTTGAATTCGGTGCCACTTACGAAGCGTTCCTTCAATGCGTGCATCCCGACGATCGCGACGCGGTAGACCGCGCCTATTCGAGTTCACTCGGCGATAACCAGGCCAGCTATGAAATCGAACACCGCATCGTGCGCAAATGCAGCGGAGAGATTCGCTTCGTGCACCAGAAATGCCAGCATTTCCGTGACGCGTCGGGGCGCATTGTCCGTTCCGTCGGAATGGTTCACGACATCACCGAGCGCATGCATGCCGAGCAGGCCCTGCGACAGAGCGAAGCGAGGCTGGCTGCATTTTCGGAAGCAAGTTTCGAAGCGGTGGTGCTGAGCGAAGGTGGCCGGATAGTCGATTGCAACGCCCAGCTCGCACGAATGCTTTGCCGCTCCGTCGATGACCTGAAAGGACAATCCATCGAGGAACTTGTCGTCCCCGAGCATCGAGAGCGGGTCATGCTCGCCATCCGGCAGGGGCGCGAAAGCAATGTCGAACACGACATGCTGTGTGGCGACGGCACACGCATCACGGTCGAGGTACGTGGCAGGACAAGAGGCGACAACACCGGGGCCATGCGCATATCGGTCCTGCGGGACGTCACGACGCATCGTCGTGCCGAAAGGCTGCTTACCGTGGTGACCGATGCAGCACCTGCGCTCATCGCGTATGTGGATCACGGGCTGCGACTCCGGATGATCAATGCCAAGTGCGAGGATTGGTTTGGCCGGCAGCGGGAGGACGTGCTCGCGCAACATGTAGCCGAACTGCTGGGCGAGCCAACCTACCTGGTTGCAGCGCCGTGGATCGCACGGACCCTGGCGGGCGAACAGGTCAGCTATGAAGTCGACATGACCCTGCCGCGGTTGGGCGAACGAAGGATGTCGGTCGCCTACATACCCAGTGGCGCAACGGACGGAACCTCGCACGGCTTCTGTACCGTCATGCAGGACATCACCGAGCGCACGCAAGCCGAGCAGGCATTGCGCAGAGGCGAGGAGCGCTTCCGCACCGTGCTCGAACACGCGGCCGATGCGGTACTCATCGCCAACCCGGCGGGGCGCTTCATCTATGCCAATCGCCGGGCGTCGGCAATGCTCGGATTCAGCGTCGAGGAACTGTGTGCGATGGGCGTCGATGACATCGTGCAAGTACAGGATGTCGCGACCGCCCGACGACTGTTCGATGAATTGTGCGAACGCGGACATTTGCGCACGGATTTCGATCTCAGACGCAAGGACGGCAGCAGCGTACCGACCGATATCAACGCCGTTGGACTTCCGTGCGGCGACCTGTTGGGCGTGTGCCGTGACATCACCGAGCGGAAAATGGCGCTGGAGGCCGTGCTCCGTGCCAAGGATGACGCGGAACAGGCAAGTCGCGCGAAATCACAATTTCTGTCGCGCATGAGTCACGAGCTGCGCACACCGATGAATGCCATTCTCGGTTTCTCCCAGCTGCTGCGTACCGACGCGCAGCACCCGCTCGACGACCTCCAGCGCGAGCACGTGGCGGAGATCGTGCATGCGGGCCGGCATCTGCTGGACCTGATCAACGAGGTACTGGACTTGTCGCGCATCGAAGCGGGGTATCTGGAAGTGAAGCCGGTTGATGTGGACGTCGGCAACCTCTTGTACGAATGCCTGAATCTGACCCGCCCGGATGCGGACGTCAGGGGCATCGAGTTCCGGCACTCCATCTTGCCGGGGCAGGTTTATGTCGTGGCCGATCAGATCCGTCTCAAACAGGTATTGCTCAACCTGCTGTCCAACGCCGTGAAGTACAACCGTCCTGCAGGCACGGTGAGCATCGATTGCAACCTCGAAGACGGCTGCTGGGTCATCTGCGTCGCCGATACCGGATCGGGATTGACGCGCGCCCAGCAGGCGCGGCTGTTCACGCCTTTCGAGCGGCTTGGAACGGATCAAGCCGAAGGCACCGGAGTTGGCCTGGCGCTCTGCAAGCACTTGATGACGTTGATGGGAGGTCGCATCTGGGTGACCAGCGAAGCGGGAGAGGGTTGTCGATTCTGGATCAGCCTGCCTGAGGCAAAACGTCTTTCCGTCATGACGACCACCGTGGGAGACGCCGGCTGACGACATTCTCGCGTGTCTGGTGCCGGCATCGCGCCAGTTCCATCGTGATCGCCCGACGTACGAAGGGAGCCCGTGCCTTTGGCAGAAGCAGCCGAAGCCAGACGAAAGCTGTAGCAGTTACAAAACAGGAGGGCAGGTTACGAACCTTGCCCCGCATATGGGAGCCGCACATGTCACAACCAGTCCATACCGGAGTTGGAGAGCGTTCAGCAGCAGATATGGCCGGACCGATCGAGCTGGCGCCGGAAGCCCGTCGCCTGCTGGCTGTTCTCGACCGGCATGCAATCGTCAGTGTCACAGGCTGTGACGGCAATATTGTGTATGTCAATGAGTTGTTCTGCGAGGTCAGTGGCTATAGCCGCGAGGAACTCCTGGGGCAGAACCATCGCATCCTGAAGTCAGGCGTTCACCCCCAGGACTTCTACGACCGCTTGTGGTCCGATCTGATCAAGGGCGAGAGCTGGCACGGCGAGCTGTGCAATCGGCGCAAGGATGGCAGCATGTACTGGGTGGCCTCAACCATCGTTCCCTTCAGCGATGAGGCGGGACTGCCAACGCAATACATATCCATCCGCACCAACATCACCGCCCTGAAGCAGACGCAGGAAGCGCTGGGAGTAGCCGAGTCGCGTTATCTCGAGGCGCAGCGCATCGCGCGCCTGGGCCACTGGATGGTCGACCTGACAACTGGCACCACAGACTGGTGCCAAATGGTGTACGAATTGGTCGGGCTGGATGCCGCCACAGGTCAGCCTACCTTGCAGGTTCTGTATGAACTGATACATCCGGACGATCTCGAGCGTTTCCGCGCTGCAGTGATCTGCGTGCGGGCGACCCCGGGGCCGCACAGCCTGGATGCCAGAATCGTCCGGCCGGACGGCGAAATCCGCTTCATGCAGTTGCGCTGTCTTGCCCATCAAGAGCAATTCGGCAGAATCATGGGTACGGTACAGGACGTGACTGAAGAGAAGCTGCGTGAATTCGAACTTGAACAGGCCAGCCGGGCGAAGTCGGAATTCCTGTCGCGCATGAGTCACGAATTGCGCACACCGATGCATGCCATCCTGGGCTTTGCTCAACTCATGAGGATCGAAGGCAAATTAGCCGAGGAGCACGCCGACAGCGTCAGCGAGATTCTCAAGGCGGGCCGCCATCTGCTCGAATTGATCAACGAAGTGCTGGATCTGTCACGCATCGAAACCGGAAGGCAGATCTTGTGTCCGGAACCGGTGCAGCTGGAAACTTTGCTGCAGGAATGTCTCGTCCAGGTTGAAGCCGATGCACGACAGAAAGGGCTGACACTTGTCCAGAGCAACTCGTCAGGGGCCCTGTGGGCATTCGCCGATCGATTGCGGCTGAGACAGATACTGCTGAACCTGATGTCGAACGCTGTGAAGTACAACCACCAGGGGGGCAGTGTGACGGTGAAATGTGCCATCACCGAGCCAGACTGGCTGCGCATTTCGGTCATCGATACCGGGTCAGGTATCGACGAGGCGAGGCAGGCGGACCTGTTCACCCCATTCAACCGGCTTGGTCAGGAGGCGTCCGCCATCGAGGGCACAGGTATCGGCCTCGTCATTGCCAAGCGCTTTACCGAGATGATGGGGGGACGGATCGGCGTTGCAAGCAAGAAGGGCGTTGGAAGCACGTTCTGGATCGAGCTTCCGGTCGTCTTTGCCGAAGGCGAACCCGTGGCAAGGTCGTCGCCGGGAGTAGAGCAAACCACCGGGACTTCGCAGGGGCAGGACAAGGAAGGCAGGACGATTGTTTACATTGAAGACAACCCTGCCAACCTGCGCTTCATGCAGCAGCTGCTCAAGCGGCGGCAGGACATTTCCCTGTTCGTGAGTGAAGATCCCTACAACGGGTTGCAGCTTGTGCGCCGGGAGCATCCCCATCTGATCCTGCTGGATATCAATCTACCGGGGATGGACGGTTACTCAGTATTGAAACAACTCAAGGCCGATAAACTGACACGTTCGATCCCCGTCATCGCCGTCAGCGCCAATGCGATGCTGGGCGACGAGGAAATCGGACGCGCTGCAGGCTTCATCGATTACCTCACCAAGCCATTGGATCTGGACGTATTGATGAGTGCCATCGATCGCCATCTCGCAAGTACCGCAGCGTGACCAACGATCAATACGAAGGAATCTTGGCCGACGGGCCTCGCCTCTCCTTGGGCACTGCAGAAGCGCAGGTTGATCCCTTGCTGGCCCGCATACTGCTGGTCGATGACGACGTCGCGAGCATCAGGATGATGATGCGGATGCTGCGCAGCCAGGGTTACACGGAACTGGTGACCGCCACCGATCCGCGCGACGTCCCCGCACTGTGCCGCGAGCAAGAGTTCGATCTGATCCTGCTTGATCTCAATATGCCGCACATGGATGGCGTGCAGCTCATGGAACAGCTGATCGCCGAGTTTGACGGCGATCTGGCACCTGTGCTGGTGGTCACCGCGCAGGATGACCACGGGCGGCGACTTTGTGCGCTGTGTGCGGGCGCGTCCGACTATGTCACGAAGCCTTTCCAGTTCGATGAGCTTCTGGCGCGGGCCGGAAACCTCATCCGCATGCGCATGTACCAGAATGCAATGCGGAAACGCAATCGCTCGCTGGAAGAGCTCGTCCGGGAGCGGACCGAAGAATTGCTGCGTTCGCGCCAGGAAATGCGTGAATTCGCCGCTCACAATGAACAGGTCAGGGAAGCGGAACGTGCCCGTATCGCCAGGGAAATTCATGACGAACTGGGCCAGTATCTGACTGCGCTGAGTCTCGATATTTCGATTCTTGAAATGCGTTTTTGTGCTTCCCTTCCAGCGCTTGCCGAGCAGGTTGAGTCCATGCGGAAACTGATGGATCGCACCATTTCCATGGTGCGTAACGTTGCCAGTCAGTTGCGCCCTGCAGCGATGAATCTCGGGCTCGAAGCGGCTGCCGAATGGCTGGTGAACGAATTCCGCTCGCGGACGGGCATGGCCTGCACATTGAGTTTGCCTGCGAAGGCTATTCTGCTCGACGACGAGAGTGCTACCGCAGTGTTTCGCATCCTTCAGGAGTCCCTGACCAACGTTTCGCGACATTCGGCGGCGCGACAGGTGGACGTGTCGCTCCGCGTCGAAATGGGGCACCTCGTGTTGCAGGTCCGGGACGACGGACGAGGCTTCGAGGAGAGCACGATCGCCGGAAAGAGTACTTTCGGCCTGATGGGCATGCGCGAGCGCGCCATCATTCTTGGAGGCGAGGCGCAACTGCACAGCACGCCCGGCGAAGGCACCGTTGTGATTGCCAGCATTCCGTGTCAGGAGCAAAACGCTGATGCCAACCTTGGTGCCGTGCAGGGTCCGGAAGGACTCCTCGCGGCAAAAAACAGATTTAGACACCCATGATTCGCATACTCATCGCTGACGACCACGACATCGTCCGGCAGGGCATTCGTCAGGTACTGGCCATGGCTGGAGATATCGAGGTTGCTGGCGAGGCCGACAGCGGATGGGCGGTACTGGGCGCTTTGCGCGAGCAGCACTACGACCTGTTGCTGACCGATCTGAACATGCCCGGCCCCAATGGCACTGAACTCCTGAATCGCGTTAAGGTTGAACACCCCGGACTCGCCATCGTTGTGCTCAGCATGCACGCTGAGCGGCAAATCGCCGCTGGCGCTCTGAAGGCGGGGGCGTCCGGCTATCTGACGAAGGGAATTCCTGCTTCCAGCATTCTCGCCGCTGTCCGCAAGGTCGCACGAGGTGGGCGCTACATCGACCCGGAACTGGTTGATAAGCTTGTCTTTTTCACCTCAGCGGATGAGGGAAAAGTGCCGCACGAGCGTCTTTCCGAACGCGAATACCAGATTTTCCAACTGATTGTCCAGGGAACCAGCCTGAACGACATCGCCGAACAATTGCATTTGTCGGCGAAGACAGTGAGTACGCACAAGAAGCGATTGTTGCAGAAAATGGAAATGACCAGCGCCGTGGAGCTCGTGCGCTACGCCCTGCAGCACGGGATGATCATTTGACATGACCGACTGCGCCACAGTCGAACACATCGCCGAATAGGTGGCAGAGTAGTCCGCCTGGCTGCGCCGCTTTCTCTCGCTGCCGAAAAGCGTGCCTTTGCAGAACATCTTTCTGCGCAACTTCCAGTTGATTGATCCGGGGCAATTCGCGCCGGCGCCTCGCCGCCGGGTCGGCGGCATCGTCACCGCGCTGGGCAGGTCGATCGGCATCGACGGCAAGTGACTGCGCGGTTCGGCCGACCCGGCTGCGCTGCCGCTGATCGGCGAACTGCCCGGACAGCCCGGCGTGTGCGCTTTCACCGGGCTGGGTTCGCGCGGGCTGGTGTGGTCGCCTCTGGGTGCCGGGGTCCTCGCGGCCCGACTGTGCGGCGACCCGACACCTGTCGAGAATGAACTCGCATCCGCATTCGATCCACGACGTTTATTGCTGGAGAACTGATCCGGATCAAGACCCCGATCGGTTCGGGTAAATCTCATGAAGAATATTTCGTTCGTGCCGTAAGTCACGCAGAGGCCAGCCGACTGCTGACCCGCGACACGGACCGTCGGGATCCGGCGTTTCGGCATACCCACGCCTCGCACTCAGGAGAAATGTCATGAAAGTAAACATGCCGGTCACCCAGAAGGAAGTATTCCTTGAACCCGGCAAGCCGATCGTCACCAAGACCGATCTGAAAGGCCGCATCACTTACGCGAACGAATCGTTCGTCACCATCAGCGGCTTCAGCCGCGACGAGCTGGTGGGCGAAAGCCACAATGTGGTGCGTCACCCCGACATGCCGCCGGAAGCATTCGAGGACCTGTGGACCACGATCAAGGCCGGCCAGCCGTGGCGTGGGTTCGTCAAGAACCGTGCCAAGAACGGCGATCACTACTGGGTCGAGGCGTTCGTGACGCCGATGACGCTGGATGGCCGCACCGTCGGCTACCAGTCGGTGCGCAACATTCCGAAGCGCGAGGACGTGGCCAGCGCCGAAGCGCTGTACCGCGCAGTACGCGACAAAAGCGCAAAATTCCCGGCCACGCCCCTTCACAAGGAAAAGCTCGGTCTCGCTGCCCGCATCTGGCTGAGCGCCGGCCTCAGCAGCCTGCTGGCCATCGGTGGCGCTGCGCTCGGCGGCCTCTGGGGCATGGTGATGGCGGGTCTGTCCGCCCTGATTGCATTGGGCGGCGCCTGGTATCTGAGCAGTGGCATCGTTTCGAGGCTGAACAGCCTGCATTCGACCATCGTTGCACTCGACGAAGGCAAGCTGGCGACCCGGATCGACGCACCGAAAGGCCCGTTACGCGAACTGTTCGTCGGCATGGAAGTGATGCGCATCCATTTGCGCGCGATGTTCGCCGACGTGCTGGTCAGCGCGCGCGAGGTCGATGAACGGTCACAGGAACTCGACAATGCAATGCGCGCGCTGGTCACTTCTACCGGTGCCCAGGGCGAAAACGTCATGCAGGTCGCCGCGGCGATGGAAGAAATGAGCGTGTCGATCAACGAGGTGTCGAACAATACCGACCGCAGCCTCGAAGCCGTGCGACGTACCGAAACCAGCGCCCACGATGCCATGCAGACGATGGAAGCGGGCATTGCCAGCAGCCATCGCGTCGTCGGTGTGGTGACCCAGTCGCAGACGCGCATTTCCGAGGTGAATGCATCGGTCGAGAAGATCAGCGCCGTGTCGCAGGTGATCAACGACATTGCCGAACAGACCAATCTGCTGGCACTCAATGCCGCGATCGAGGCGGCACGCGCCGGCGAACAGGGCCGCGGCTTCGCGGTGGTCGCCGACGAGGTACGCAAACTGGCGGAACGCACGCGCACCAGCACCAAGGACATTGCACTGGCCGTGACCGACATCATCCAGCTGGCCAGTTCGGCCGTCGATACGATGAGTGCGACAGCCGGTGAGGTCGCCCGCTCGACCGACGATATCGAAGCCAGCAGCACCGGACTGCAGGCCATCTGGGACGCCAGCCGCGAAGCGGCCACCTACTCGGAAGAAATCACGCAGATGCTGCGCCAGCAATCACTCGCGTCGCATGAGGTCGCATCCAGCATGGAGCGCATTTCGGGTTCGGTCGAACAGACCACCTCCAGCGTGCAGTCGGTCGGCGATGCCGCAAGCCGGCTGCATTCGACGTCGAAGGAACTGCGCGAACTGGTGAAGCACCTGGAACAGGCGTTGCACTGAGGGCACTCCACTGAGTCGACGTGGCCGCCCTGAAACGGGCGCGCACCTTCCGGCATTCACCCCCAGGCGACCGTCCCGCACAACGTGGGGCGGTCGCTTTTTCTGTCCTGAAAACCTCGGTCGATCGGCATTGCGGGCAGCGTTGGCAGGGTGTCCGGCAAGGCGCGAGGACCGCCCTGCCCGTAGGTTGGGGTGAGCGCAGCGATGCCCAACATCGCCTGTTGCGACCGCGCGGTGCCTTCGTTGGGGGGGGGGTTGGGCATCGCTGCGCTCACCCCAACCTACGAAGCCCCGCCACGACACCGCAGGTCGGGACGCAGCCAACTGAGGTTTTCAGGTTTATTCGTGGGGCCGGCGTTGTGCGTCGCGCTGCTCAGGCACGGATCGACGTCTGCGCACCGGTCAGCCCCTGCAGCACATCGGCCACGCCCCGCGTATGGCCGGCGACGGTGGCCGTTCCGGTGCTGTAGGACTCTATCGTTTCCAGCACCCCGGTCAGGCTCGACACCGCCTTCGACTGGCTTTCGATCATCTGCGCCACCCGCACGATTTCGATCGCCAGTGCGGAAATGTCCTTGCCGATCTCGCCCGCGCTATTGCGCGACTTCTCGGCCAGCATGCGCACCTCGTCGGCCACCACCGCGAAACCGCGGCCGGCCTCGCCAGCGCGTGCCGCCTCGATCGCCGCGTTGAGCGCCAGCAGGTTGGTCTGGTCGGCGATCTGCTGGATCATTTCGACCACGCGCTGGATGCGTTCGCTGGCGTGCGACAGGTCGCGCGCTGCCGCCGACTTCGCTGGCCTGGCTGGCCAGGGTGTCCACCGTATCGACGGCCTGCTTGATCACCACCTGCTGATCCGACAGCCGCGTGGTCAGGTCGCCGACCGACGCATACAGATCGGTCGAACAGGATTCGAGCTGCCGGGCCGTCGCGTCGCGCGTCTGTTCGGCGGCGAGCATGATTTCGCCCAGATGGTTGAGGTCGCGCACCACCGGCACCATGCTGACATCGACGTTGGCCGGATCGAGCCGGCTGCTGAAGTTGCCCGAACGGTAGTCGGAAATCTGCTGCACCATCACGCGCGACATGCCGGCCAGCTTGGCGTTGTGCCGGCGCAGGAAGAAGGCCTTGAACTCGCCGTAGTGGGCGACGAAGTTGTCCACGTATTCGTCGCGGAAGGTGTCGGCCGGCTGCATGCGGAAGAAGAACACGGCGGTCAGCGTCTGGTTGAGGTTCAGGCCAAGGATTTCGCCGAAGGTCGAGAAGCCGGCGATGTTGCCGCCGCCGAAGATCCGCTCCAGCCCCGCCAGTTCGGCGCTGTTGTACAGGCGGCGCAGCACGCAGTCGTTGAACATGCCGGCCAGCGGTTCGCCTGGCTTGTTCGCCATGAAGGCGCGGTAGTCGCGTTCGGTCGTGCTGGCAAAGGGGGTGCGGCGCACCAGCACCAGTTCTTCGCCCGGCGCCACGTCGCAGTAGAAATCGACGCGGTCGTTGTCGAAATCGAGCCGTGCCACCGAGCGCACGAACAGTTCGTTGTTGACCCGGATGGCGAACGAGTGGCTGTCGAGCTTGGCCGACAGCTGTTTGCGGTCGCAGCCGAAGGTCTTGCACAGCGCCTCGATCAGCGACACCACGCGCCCTTCGCCGTTGATCACCAGGTTGACCTGCCGACGCTCGACCGAGGCGCTGAATATCTGGAAACTGTTGCCGGCCGGCTCGAAGTTCTGGCTCTTGAATACACCGAACCGCACTTGCGGCGCCATCTTCAGGAAGGCGACCAGCACGTGGTTGTTGAGCCGGCGCGAGCCGTCGTGCAGCCAGGTATCGCGGAAATCGAGCTTGCCGCCGGCCGAGCCACCAACGAACAGGCACGGAAATCGCCCCGACTCGTACAGCGCTTCCATGAAAAAGGATTCGGAATTCGACAGCCCGTCGAACAGCACGTAGGCGAAGGTGTCCCGATGATCGATGTCGAGATCGACCTGCGTGGCCTGGATGCTGCGCACCAGACGATCGATGCGCTCGCGATAATCCATCACCTGACCGCTTTTTCGAAGGTCTTCGCTGGACAGCGGAATGGCGACCACTCGCGCTTCGCGGATCACGCTGCGATCAAAAAGCTGCAGCACGATACGGTCGCGACCGTCGGTCGCATCGCAGTAAAGCGATCCGCCGCCGGTGCTGCACAGTTCCCCCGCAGTCGTGCTCAGGGTCAATGCGACACCCGGGAAGCGCGCGCGCACGCTGCGCGCCACGCTGTCGATATCGACATCGGGTGCCACATAACCGCTGATGAAAGAAGGCGTACCGCCGACGGCGGTGAGCCGGGAATCCAGCTCCGCGACCCGCGTCTGGACGGTGTCGACGCCCCCCTGACCGGTCACTGCCCGGCGTCCGAAAAGCTTCATGTGCTGTCTCCCTGTAATCCCGGTACGAGGCAAAGTTGCCAAGCATCTAGCGGACTTACGGGTGAGCATCAGCGCACTTTAGAGTACATCGGGCAAACATTTCGGCCGATGTCCAGAATGTGGACATACTGTTTTTTCTTCAAATACATGGACCTGGATGTAACACATCAATTTTCCTCAGCACCGGGTCCGGCGCCGCCCTCCAGTACCCGATCGGCCAGCGCACTGGCGCTGTTGAAGGCGTCCTCGACCCGTTCACCCAGGCAACCGTCCGACGCATAGCCGAGCTTGCTGCTCGCGTCCCACAGGCATTCACGTCCCAATGCCTCGACCACCCTCGCAAAGCGCCAGCGATGCGCGCGGCACAGCGACGGTGCCATCGTCGCTCCGACCAGCGACAGGAAGGCCTCGAGCAGCAGAGGCTGGACCTGCTCGACGCTGAGTTCGAGGTGCTGCTGCGACCACTGCGGATCGGCATGGATCACCCAGCAGTCGTGCGCGCTGTCGCGCTGGGACTTGCTGCTGTCGCGCGCCGCCCAGCCGAGCACCCCGCCGGCGGCCGGGCGCAGGCAGTCGGCGGCATCGAGTTTTGTGTCGAACGACAGCATCAGGGCCCAGCACGGCGCATAACGGATGCGCGGCATTGCGTCGGCAAAGACGGCGACGTCGACGTCCGTGCAGCGCCCGAACAGCACCGCAGCCTGTGGCGCAGGCAGCGTCACAAGTACCGCATCGAAGCAGGCCGGCAGGCGGCCCTTCCCTGTTTCCAGCCACCAACCGAGGTGATCGCGACCGAAGACGGTGATCGCGGTTTCCATATGCACCTCGGCGCCCCACAGCATGCGGGGTGCGATGGCATTCATGCCAGGTACGCCGACCCAGCGCGGCGATGCGTCGAGCCCGACAGGCGCCCAGGCGGCCGCAACACCGGCGCGCCGCCAGTCGGCGAGCTGCGCCGCCATGGCTTCGCCGCGCACTGTCATGTACTGCACGCCGTGGTCGAACTGAGACCGGTCGGCACGCCGCGTTGCCAGGCGTCCGCCGGCTGCGCGTCCCTTGTCAAACACCTGCACGTTCAGACCGGCGTCGACCAGGCGACGGGCCAGCGTGCAGCCGGCCATGCCGGCCCCCACCACTGCGATGTCACGCATTTTTGCACTCTCCCGTTCCGGTGATATCCGGTCGTTCACTGGTGTCGACATCGAATCGTGACCGGCGTTTGCGGCGCACCGGCGCCGGACGCGACGGGCGACGCCCCTATCGCGTCCGGCCGTCACCGCAGCCGGCGCGCACGCGCACTGTGCTAGGGTGCGATTGAAACAGAATAAGTGCGACGGCGAGTGATGACTGCCGCGCACGCACACACGCTCTGCCCATGCCCCGCCAACTGCTCGCCCATTACCCGCAAACCGAGACGCGCTACGACGAACTGCTGTCCGGACCGTGGGCCCTTCGTCCGCACTGGCGCAGCCTGTTCGACACACTCGTGCGCGCCCGTCCGGAACAGATGCAGGAGCGGCTGAGCTCGATGCGTCGGCAGATCCGCGAAAACGGCGTCACCTACAACGTGTACGCCGACCCGCGCGGCGTCGAGCGGCCGTGGGAACTCGATGCGCTGCCGCTGATCATCCCGCCGGACGAGTGGGAGCAGATATCCAGCGCCATCGCGCAGCGCGCCGAGCTGCTGAACCGCATCCTGCTCGACGTGTACGGCCCGCAGCAGATGCTGGAGGAAGGCCTGCTGCCGCCGGCGCTGATCTACGGCCACTCCGGGTTCCTGCGGCCATGTCACGGCATGGCGGTGCCGGGCAACATCCACCTTCACCTGTACGCCGCCGATCTGGCGCGCTCGCCGGATGGCCGCTGGTGGGTGCTGAACGACCGAACGCAGGCGCCTTCGGGCGCCGGCTATTCGCTGGAAAACCGGCTGGTCATTTCACGCATCTTTTCGGAACAGTTCCGCGACCTGCGCGTCGAGCACCTGGCCAGCTTCTTCGCCACGCTGCGCGACACGCTGGCGCAGCACGCGCCGCAGAGCGATGGCCCGCCGCTGATCGTGCTGCTGACCCCGGGGCCCTACAACGAAACCTATTTCGAGCACGCCTATCTGGCGCGCTACCTGGGTTTTCCGCTGGTCGAAGGCTCCGACCTGATGGTGCGCGACGGCTGTGTCTGGCTGAAGAACCTGTCCGGCCTGCGTCGGGTGCACGTGATCCTGCGCCGGCTCGACGACGACTTCTGCGACCCGCTTGAGCTGGATGGCGAATCGGCGATCGGCGTTCCGGGTCTGGTCGAAGCGGCCCGTCAGGGCAATGTGCTGATCGCCAATTCGCTTGGTTCGAACCTGCTCGAATCGGGCGCCCTGCTCGGCTTTCTGCCCCGTCTGTGCCGACGTCTGCTGGGCGAGGAACTGGCCATGCCATCGCTCGCCACCTGGTGGTGCGGCGAGGAGGCGGCGCTCGAGGACGCGATCGAGAAGCTCGACAAGCTGGTGATCAAGCCGGCCTTTCCGCAGCTGCGCATCCAGTCGGTGTTCGGCCAGGATCTCGACCGGCGCGAGCGCGCCGCACTGATCGCCCGCATGCGCGCGCGACCGCACCATTACGTAGCGCAGGAACTGGTGCAACTGTCGCAGGCACCGGTGTGGGACACCCAGCATCCGCGCCGGCTCGCGGCACGCGCAGTCGGCCTGCGCGTGTTTGCCTGTGCGTCGCCGGACGGTTACGTCGTGATGCCGGGCGGCCTGACCCGCGTCGCCTCCGAGCGCGACGCACGCGTGATCGCGATGCAGCGCGGCGGTTCGAGCAAGGACACCTGGGTGCTGACCCACGGTACCGTGAATACCTTCAGCCTGCTGCGCCGCTCGGTCGGTCCGTCGGAACTGGTCCGGGCGGGCACCAAGCTGTCAAGTCGCGTGGTCGAGAACCTGTTCTGGTTCGGCCGCTATTGCGAACGCTGCGACAACACGGCGCGCCTGCTGCGCGCGCTGATCGCACAGCACATCGAACACGGAGCCATCGCGGGCCATGCGCTGACCCGGCTGTGCCAGCAGAAGGGCATCCTGCCGAAAGACCTCGAAGACGCGTCGATCGGCGATCTCGAGGAGGCACTGCGCGGGGCGGCACTCGATGCCGCACAGCCGGGGTCACTGGCGTCGGGCCTGCACCAGTTGTCGAATGTGGCCTTCACCCTGCGCGAACGGCTGTCGATCGACAACTGGCGCATCATCAGCCGGCTGGCCGATGACCTGACCGACGTACCAACCGAACTGGGCGAAGTACTCGAGCGGCTGGACCGCAGCGTACTGGCGATGATGACCCTGTCCGGCTTTGCGCTCGACGGCATGACGCGCGACCAGGGCTGGCGCTTCCTGTCGGTCGGCCGGCGCATCGAACGTCTGCAGTTCATGAGCCGGGTGCTGCGCGAGGCGCTTGCCGATGGCGGAGACACGCCCGACTGGTTGCTCGAACTGGCCGACAGCACGATCACCTATCGCTCGCGCTACATGACGCGGCCGCAGTGGCTGCCGGTCATCGACCTTCTGGTCGCCGACGAAACCAATCCGCGTTCCATCGCCTATCAGGCACTCGGGCTGACCGACTATCTTGCGCGCCTGGCCGCGCATTTCGGCACCATCGAATCGGCGGCGCTGTCGGATGCCGTGGCCGACATGCTCGCGCTGCGTGCCGACACCGACTTCCGCGCCGGCTCGCCACGCCTGCTCGCGGTCCTCGAAGCGCTGGGTACCGCGGCCTATACCCTGTCGGAACAGCTCGGGCGCCGTTTCTTCAGCCACGCCGCGACGCCGTGGCCGGGCAGCAGCAGCTGATCATGAAACGCCTCCGCTACAACGTGCTGCACGAAACCCGCTACGCCTATGCGCGTCCGGTTTCGCTGTCGCGCCAGATGCTGCATCTGACGCCGCGCGAAACACCGCGCCAGATCACGCTCGAACACGCCGTCGACATCGATCCGGTGCCCGCCGAGAGGCGCGCCCGGCGGGACTACTTCGGCAATCTGGTGGACAGTTTCACGGTCAGCGCGGCACACGACGAACTGGTCGTGGTGGCCGATTCAACGGTCGAAGTGACCGGTCGCGAAACGGCCGACAGCCCGGCGTCACCTTCGTGGGAACATGTGCGGGATCGCCTGCATCAGGTCGGTCCGGCACCGCTGCTCGAACCTTGCCAGTTCCTGTACGCCAGCCCGCACATCGAACCACTGGCCGTACTCGGCCGTTACGCACGACTGGATTTTCATCGGGGCCGGCCGCTGTTCGAAGCGGCCAGCGCACTGATGCAACGGATTCACCGCGACTTCGAGTTCGATCCGGAGGCAACGACGGTCAGCACGCCGCTGGAAACCCTGCTGAAGGAAAGGCGCGGCGTGTGTCAGGACTTCGCGCACTTCATGATCGGCTGTCTGCGCGCACTCGGTCTGCCGGCGCGCTATGTCAGCGGCTATCTGCTGACCCTGCCGCCACCCGGCAAGCCCCGCCTGATCGGTGCCGATGCATCGCACGCCTGGGTGTCGGTGTTCTGTCCGGGTACCGGCTGGATCGACTTCGACCCGACCAACTGCGTGCAGCCGGACGATCAGCACATCACCGTCGGCTGGGGACGTGACTTCAGCGACGTGACACCGATGCGCGGCGTCATCCTCGGCGGCGGCGAACACACCATCGAGGTATGCGTCACCGTCACGCCCGAGGCGCCGGCAGATCGGTCGCCCATCGCCGGGGCGCTTGAACCGGATTGAATTCCCATTCATAATGCTGGTTTTTCCTCCGCGGGCACCGTCTGCATGGGCCGAACATGGCGCAGCCGACCCGGGGTTTGATGTCCAGCAGTTGCGGCCGACCGGCGGCAACTGCACCAGTGAAAGTACAGGCATGAAACAAGATATCCACCCGAATTACGTTGCCGTTGCCGTCACCTGCTCGTGCGGCAATACCTTCGAAACGCGTTCGACGCTAGGCAAACCGCTGCACGTCGAAGTGTGCTCGCAGTGCCACCCGTTCTACACCGGCAAGCAGAAGATCATCGACACCGCAGGTCGCGTCGAGCGCTTCCGTCAGAAATACGCCAACGTGCCGCGCAGCTGATCAGGCTGCACGTTTGCTGAAAGGCAGCCAATGGCTGCCTTTTTTCATTTCCGGCCGCACTTTTCGAAGAGGCCGCCCTACCCGGACGCCGGATCCAGTCAAGCGCCCGCGCACCGTATGGTGACAAACACCGCCGGCCCGACTGCCCCTAAAATCCGCCCGCCACCCTGACTGATCGTTCCGATGACGCTCCCGCCGTTGCTGCGCCAGACCCCGCGAAACTTCCTGATCGGTGATCCGCCGCAAACCGCCTTCGTCCTGGCTGTCGTGCTGGTTTACCTGTTCACCGGACTGTTCGGCCGCGACCCGTGGAAGGGCGACGATGCGTTGCACATCGGCATCGCGCTGGCCTTCGCACGCGAAGGCGAATGGCTGCTGCCGCGTCTGGCCGGACAGGTCTGGCTGGACAGCCCCCCGCTGTTCCACTGGGTGGCCGCCCTCACCGGCCAGATCGGCAGCTGGCTCGGCTCGAGCTTCGCCGACAGCGCACGCGTGGCCAGTGCGTTCTTCGCTGCGCTGTGGGTGTGGGGCAGCGCCGGTGCGGCACGCGAACTGTACGGACCGCCGGCGGCGCGCATCGCGCCACTTCTGGCGCTCGCCAACATCGGCGTCGTGGTGCATCTGCACGATGCGCAACCGGCCACCACCATGCTGGCAGCGCTCGGCATCGGCATGTGGGCGCTGGCGCTGGTGGCGCGCAAACCCTGGCATGGCGGTGCCGCACTGGTGCTCGCCCTTGCCATCGCCGGACTGGGTACGGGGCTGTGGCTGGCCGCCATCCTGCTGATTGCAGCAGCGGCGATGCCGTTGCTGCCGGTGTGGCGCAGCGTCGCCGGCACCCCTTCACGAATGGTGGCGCTGCCGCTGGCGATGGCGATCGGTGCGCTGCTCGCGGCCAGCTGGGTACTGCTGCTCGACCCGATTCACGCAGCCCGCGTCTGGCAGCATGATCTCGACCGCCTGATTCCCGACGGCCCCCGGATCGCCGCCGATGCTGCGGAATGGATCAAGGTGCTCGCCTGGTTTGCCTGGCCGGCACTGCCGCTGGCCGGCTGGGCGCTGTGGAAGCGACGGCATCAGTGGCGATCGCCGGTGTTCTCGCTGCCGCTGCTACTGTTCGTGCTGCTGTTCGTGCAGGTCAGCGGCGACGGCATCGTGCGCAACCAGCGCGCTTTGCCACTGCTGGCACCGCTGGTCGTCCTCGGCAGCGCCGGTCTGCCGGCCTTGCGCCGTGGCGCGGCGAACGCGCTGGACTGGTTCGGCGTGATGACCTTTTCGCTGCTCGGCTTCGTCATCTGGCTGGGCTGGGTCGCCATGCTGACCGGCTGGCCGGAACGTTTCGCGCGTACCTTCTCGAAGCTCGAACCGGGTTTCGTCATGGTGCTGTCGTGGGGAGCGTTCATTCTCGCCACCATCGTGTCACTGGCCTGGCTGTGGATGCTGTTGCGCTCCCCCAGAACGCCGACGCGCGGAGCGGTCACCTGGGGATGTGGCGTATTGCTGATATGGTTCCTGCTGAGCAGCCTGTGGTTGCCCTGGATCGACTACGGTCGCAGCTATCGCGACGTCGCCGGCCAGATCGCACGGGCGTTGCCGGCAAACGGCGGTTGCATTGCGTTCAGCGGGTTGCAAGACAGCCAGCGTGCTGCGTTCTATTATTTCGCTGGTCTGAAGCCGGTCAATGCGATGAGCACAGCCGGCCGACAATGTGACACCCTGCTTGCGTACCATGGACGGGGCGGCCAGCGCCCCGTTCTCGACGCAAGCTGGTCGATCGTGTGGGAAGGTCGGCGACCGGGCGACCGGCACGAGCGATTCATGCTGTACAGGCGAAGCTGAACCGACGCATTCACCACCTATGGAAGAGAAGAAAGCGGAACACATGAACCTGCTGATGCAGACATCCGCATGGCCGGCCCTGAGGTCCAAGGCGATCCAGCTGTCGCGCGTGCACCTGCGAAATTTCTTCGAACAGGACAGTGAGCGCTTCGCGCGCTTTTCGCTCGCGCACGACGGCTGGCTGATGGATTACTCGAAGCAGCGCATCGACGACGAAACCCTGTCGCTGCTGATGGAACTGGTGCATGCGCTCGACCTTCCGCGCGGCATCCGTGCTCTGGCTGCCGGAGACCAGGTGAATTTCACCGAGCGCCGCGCCGCGCTGCACATGGCGCTGCGTGCGCGCGATGGCGCTCACGCCGAACTGGTGCGCGACTGCCTCGGCGCACTCGAACACTGGGTGAGCCTGATCCGTCGACGCGAATTGCTCGGCGCAACCGGCCAGACCATCACTCACGTGATCAATCTGGGCATCGGCGGCTCGGACCTCGGTCCGCGGCTCGCGATGGAAACGCTCGAACCGCAGTGCGACGGCCCGGTGGTCAAGCTGGTGGCCAACCTCGATCCGGTGGCGCTCGACATGGCCTTGCGCGATTGCAAGCCCGCGCACACTGCGTTCGTGTTGTCTTCGAAAAGTTTCACCACGCAGGAAACGCTGGCCAACGCAAAGGTAGCGATGAAGTGGCTGGCCGACGGACTCGGCAGCGCGGGGGTCGGCCAGCATCTGTTTGCCGTGACCAACCGTCCCGCGGCCGCGCAGGAGCTCGGGGTACCGGCCGAACGCTGCCTTTTCCTGCCGGAATGGGTCGGTGGCCGCTACTCGGTATGGTCGTCGATCGCGCTGCCGCTGGCTTGCGCAATCGGCATGCCGGCCTTCCGCGAAATGCTTGATGGCGCTCGCTCCATGGACGAGCATTTCACCCAGGCGCCGATGAGCAGCAACCTGCCGGTCATGATGGGCCTGATCGATTTCTGGAACGCCAGCGGCATGGGGCTGGAAACTCTTGCCGTGCTGCCCTACAGCCATCTGCTGCGCAACCTGCCGACCTACTTGCAGCAACTGGAGATGGAAAGCAACGGCAAGCGCTGCACGTCGACGGGTGAGCTGAGTCGGGCGCCGAGCGCACCGGTCGTGTGGGGTGGTTCGGGCATAGTCGGTCAGCACGCCTATCACCAGCAGTTCTATCAGGGTACGCGCATGATGCCCATGCACTTCATCGTGCCACGTCATGCGCCGGACGAGCGCTCGCGCATGGTGCAGCTGAACGCGCTCGCGCAAAGTGCAGCGCTGATGCGCGGCAAGACGCGCGACGAGGCGCTTGACGAACTGCGGCGCAGCGGGCTGTCGGAGCAGGAAGCCACCCGGTTGTCACCACATGTGGCCTGCCCGGGCAACCAGCCCAGCACCACACTGCTGATGCCGCTGCTGAACCCGCGAACGCTGGGTCAGCTGCTTGCCCTGTACGAACACAAGGTGTTCGTACAGGGCTGGCTGTTGGGCATCAACAGCTTCGACCAGTACGGCGTCGAATACGGCAAGCAGATGGCGCGCGCACTTGCCAGCGGCAATCTCCCGGCTGATGCCGATGCATCCACCCGCGGTCTGCATGCTGCGCTGGGCAAGCCGGGGTGACAGCCCCCGCCCGCATGGTCGCCGGGCCTTGCGGGATTTCTAAGGCGCGAGCCTGACGCGCGACCAGAGCGCATCGCCTTGGCTGCGCCGGTACAGCAGGCGGTCGTGCAGGCGATCCGACCTGCCCTGCCAGAATTCGATCGCATCGGGCTGCAGACGGTACCCACCCCAATTCTCAGGGCGTGGCGGCGCCGTGCCGAACTTGGCCTCGAACTGCCGGACCCGTTCGGCCAGCGACTCGCGACTCGGAATCTCCCGGCTCTGTGGTGACGCCCAGGCGCCCAGCCGGTTGCCGAGCGGGCGCAGCGAAAAATAGGCGTCCGACTCCTCCGCGCTGACCCGGCTCACCTTGCCCTCGATACGGATCTGCCGCTCCAGCGCCGCCCAGAACAGCAGCAGACTGGCGTGCGGATTGCCGGCAAGCTCGTCGCCCTTGCGACTGTCATAGTTCGTGAAGAACACGAATCCGTCGTCGCCATAGCCGCGCAGCAGCACGATGCGGGCACTGGGACGACCATCGGCGCCGACGGTGGCCAGCGTCATCGCATTCGGATCGCGCTCGACCACGCGACCGGCGTCTTCGAACCAGCTGCGAAACTGCACGATCGGATCATCGGATGCGGCCGTCTCGTCAAGGCTGCCGAGGGTGTAGTCGATGCGGTGCTGGGTCGGATCCATGAAAGTCTCCTTCATTCGGGTGCAGGAATGCGTTCGAGCCCGGCGACTTTTGCGCCAGCAGTCAGCTTGCGTGATGCAAACCAGCCCGCATTGGTTTCCAGCGCGTAGCGCGCCGGCCGGGTCGCGCAGTGCGATGTTTCGTCGTGCGGCGTCATGTCGGCAATATTGATGACCACACCCTGCGCGTCAATGAACGCGACGCTGAGCGGAATCAGCGTGTTGCGCATCCACATGCAGTGCGTCTGCACCTGCGGGAACACGAACAGCATGCCCGCATCGGCCGGCATTTCGGTGCGGTGCATCAGGCCCGTCATGCGCGCCGACTGCGTGCGCGCGACTTCAGCCTTCACGCGGTACATGCCGACCGCCAGATCAACTGAAGGCGGTGCGGCCTGGGTGCCGGAACACAATGCAATCCATAGCAGGCAGATCAGTCTTCTGGTCATGGCAGGCGGTAAGGTGGCAGGGATGGTGACGGAAACGAAGCGGTACGTATTGATCGACATCAGTCTGCACGTGATCGGACAGGGCTGCGCAGGGCGGATGGCGCAAAGCTGTCGGGCTCCGCTTCCTGCCATTGACCCGGTTGCAGGCCACCAAGTTGCCACGGGCCGATGGCGATACGGATCAGACGCAGCGTCGGATGGCCGATCGCTGCCGTCATCCGGCGAACCTGGCGGTTGCGCCCCTCGCTGATGTCGAGTTCGAGCCAGCAGGTGGGTACCGCGATGCGGTGGCGAACCGGCGGGTCGCGCGGCCACAGACCGGCCGGTTCGTCGATGCGGCGTACGGTGCACGGGCGCGTCGGACCGTCCTTCAGCGTCACGCCGGCGCGCAGACGATCCAGCGCAGCCTCGTCCGGCACACGTTCGACCTGCACCCGGTAGCGCTTGACCATCTTGTGCTTCGGATCGGTGATGCGATGCTGCAGCACGCCGTCGTCGGTCAGCAGCAGCAGGCCTTCGCTGTCGGTGTCCAGGCGACCGGCCGGATAGACCCCGGCTACGTCGACCCAGTCCGCCAGCGTCGGGTGCAGACCGTCGGCGGAAAACTGGCAGATCACGCCGAACGGCTTGTTCAGCAGCAGGAGACGGCTCACGCAGGCACGCCGGACGGCGCATCGGCATGTCCGAAACGGCGCGAGAAACGAAGCTGCTCCGGATACGGAAAGAAGTCCTGTATGTGACCTTCGCGGATGCGCTGCTGCGTTTCCTGCCAGAACTTCACGTCCAGCAGGTCGCGGTGATACTTCAGGAAGGCCGCCCGCACCTTGGGCGTCGACAGCAGGAAGGTGGCGAACTCTTCCGGAAAGATGTCGTTGCGCGCCACCGAATACCAGACCTCGCCCGACATTTCATGCTCGAAGCTGGGCGCCGGCGGAATGCGGCGGAAGTTGCAGTCGGTCAGGAATTCGATCTCGTCGTAGTCGTAGAACACGACCCGGCCGTAACGGGTGACGCCGAAGTTCTTCCACAGCAGGTCGCCCGGGAATATGTTGGCGACCGCCAGTTCGCGGATCGCATTGCCGTACTCGTACACCGCGTGATCGATCTGTTCCTCGCTGGCGGTTTCGAGGTAGATGTTCAGCGGGATCATGCGCCGCTCGATGTAGCAGTGGCGGATCACCAGCGTGTCGCCGTCGCGTTCGATCATCGACGGCGCCAGCTCTTCGAGCTGCTCCAGCAACTCGGGCGTGAAGCGGTGCGCCGGCAGCGCGATGTCCGAAAACTCTATGGTGTCTGCCATGCGGCCGACGCGGTCCACCTGCTTCACCATCAGGAACTTGCGCTTCACCGTTGCCCGGTCGGTGTCCTTCGAGCTGCCGAACTTGTCCTTGATGATCTTGAATACGTAGGGGTAGGACGGCAGCATGAACACCAGCATGACCAGACCGCGGATGCCGGGTGCCTCGACGAAATTGTCGTTCGAGTGGCGCAGGTGATTGATCAGGTCGCGGAAGAACATGGTCTTCCCCTGCTTGCCCAGCCCGAGCATCGTGTAGATCTCGGAGCGCGGCTTCTTCGGCATCAGGGCGCGCAGGAAATGCACATTGGCCGACGGCACCTGCATGTCGGCCATGAAGTAGGCACGCGACAGCGAGAACATGACGCTGACCCGCCAGGGTTCGAGCAGGATGGCGTCGAGAAACAGCCCGCCCTTGCGGTCATGCAGCACCGACACCATGAACGGATACTCCTGGTGGCCGTTGATCGCCTTGCCGATCACATAGGCCGCCTTGTTGCGGTAGAAGGCCGAACTGAGCACCTGCAACTGGAAGTTGGCTTCCCGCTGCGGCCATTCGCCACCCAGATGCGACTGCACGGCGCGCATCACGTAGTCGACGTCGCGGTCGAGGTCGGTGTAGGGCCGTTTCCAGCCAAAATCGCTGAAGATGGTTTTCATCGCCACCCGCAGGCCTGACTGGTTCGGGTAGTAGCTGCGCCAGGTCGGCGGCGAACTTTCGATCAGTTCGGTCGAAATGGCCGGCCGGACGAAGATGAAGTCGTTGTGGAAATACTGCCGGTGCAGGATCTTGGTCGTGACCGAATTGAAGAAGGTTTCGGCCAGTTCCGGCTGCTGGTGATTCACGAGCAGACCGATGTACAGCAGCTTGGCCTGCTGCCAGGTGTTGTCGTCCAGCGAATCGGCATGAAACTCGTTGTGCAGCCGATCGACGCACTCGCGCACACGGTCGTCGTAATACTGGATGCGCTCGCGGATGCAGCGGTGCTGGCCCTGCCAGTCCGCCTGTTCGAAACGCTCCTTGGCGTTACCGCTGACCATGCGGAAAAGGCGATAGTGCTTGTCGAAGCCGTCGATCAGCGCCTGCGCAATGGCCTGGGCGACCCGGTTCTGGCCTGCCGGAAGATTCATGTGCTGTCCGCCCTGTCTGTGAAGGTCTGGATTCTATTGCGGGAGGCCGCCTGACGGGCACCCGCGCCGCACAATCGCGCCCGGCAGGCGCAGCAGGTGTCGCATCAAATCGCGATTGGGGGATAATCGCGCTGGCCTGCTGGCGGCAACCCCGCCGCAGGGACTATAACCAGACAACACACCAAGGAGCTGGATGGCATGAGTACAACTCACATCAAGATTCCCGCCGAGGGGACAAAGATCGTCGCGGGCAAACCGGTCCCGGACAACCCCATCATCCCGTTCATCGAAGGCGACGGCATCGGCGTGGACATCACGCCGGTCATGAAGGACGTCGTGGATGCAGCGGTGGCGAAGGCCTACGGCGGCAAGCGCAAGATCACCTGGATGGAGGTGTATGCAGGCGAAAAGGCCACCCGGATGTACGGCCCTGACGTATGGCTGCCCGAAGACACGCTGGCAGCGCTGAAAGAATACGTGGTGTCGATCAAGGGCCCGATGACGACGCCGGTCGGTGGCGGCATCCGCTCGCTGAACGTCGCGCTGCGTCAGGAGCTTGATCTCTATGTCTGCCTGCGCCCCGTGTGCTACTTCCAGGGCGTCCCCAGCCCGGTCAAGCACCCCGAGCAGATCAATATGGTGATCTTCCGCGAGAACACGGAAGACATTTACGCCGGCATCGAGTGGCAGGCCGAGTCGGACGGCGCACGCAAGGTGATCAAGTTCCTGCGCGATGAAATGGGTGTCAAGAAGATCCGCTTCCCCGAAACATCGGCGATCGGCATCAAGCCGGTGTCACGCGAAGGCTCGGAACGTCTGATCCGCAAGGCGCTGCAGTACGCGGTGGACAACGATCGCAAGTCGGTCACCTTCGTGCACAAGGGCAACATCATGAAGTTCACGGAAGGCGGCTTCCGCGACTTCGGCTACGGGCTGGCGCAGAACGAATTCGGTGCCGAGCCGATCGATGGCGGCCCGTGGTGCAAGTTCAAGAACCCGAAGACCGGACGCGACATCATCGTCAAGGATGCGATCGCCGACGCCTTCCTGCAGCAGATCCTGCTGCGCCCGGCTGATTACGACGTGATCGCCACGCTGAATCTGAATGGCGACTACATCTCCGACGCGCTGGCCGCACAGGTCGGCGGCATCGGCATTGCACCGGGCGCCAACATTTCCGATCAGTACGCGGTATTCGAAGCCACGCATGGCACGGCGCCGAAGTACGCCGGGCTGGACAAGGTGAATCCGGGTTCGCTGATCCTGTCGGCCGAAATGATGCTGCGCCACATGGGTTGGATCGAAGCGGCCGACCTGATCATCGCGTCGATGGAACGAGCGATCGGCGATCGGCAGGTGACCTACGACTTTGCCCGTCTGATGGAAGGCGCGAATGAAGTGTCGTGCTCGGAATTCGGCCGCGCCATGATTGCACGCATGTAGTCCGGCACATACCGTGCGTCCGGAGCGAAGTATCGGGCGCACGACAGTACCCAACAAAAAACCCGGTCCTGGACCGGGTTTTTTGTTGGGTAACGCGTGTATCGCGATCAAGCAGCCTGAATGTTCGCCGCCTGCTTGCCTTTCGGGCCCTGCGTCACTTCGAAACTCACCTTCTGACCTTCCTTGAGCGTCTTGAAGCCTCCCATCTGGATCGCGGAGAAATGCGCAAACAGATCCTCGCTGCCGTCGTCAGGAGTGATGAAGCCGTAACCTTTGGAATCGTTGAACCACTTCACAGTGCCAGTTGCCATTGTTGTCTTCCTCTCAGCTGCTCGAATGACCCGAAATCCCCGTTTTGTGTGTGCACTTCAAGTTCTGATGCTCTGACTCCGGGAACTACCGACCCTGCGGGAACTCCGCAACGGACTGAGAATCCGATCACGCAAGAGCTTGAACCAAGTACAAATCGGCTTTTAGCCCAGATGTCCTGAACGGTCAAGACGTTTTCGTTGTGCAGTACGGCACATCATCATGGCCACCATCCGGGCCCGGTTCGCGATGAAGGCATCGCTCGGGTTCCGTCCGGAATGAGCACCAGCCGAGCGGATCGGGCGCATGTCGGCGCTCAGGAAAAGACCCCTGAAAGCCGTAGAATTCCCGTGTTGCAGAGCGGTTGATTGTGATTAGAATGAGGCCATGGTTACGCGCAAGCAGGAAGAAACGCTTCTTGAGCTTGAAAAGAACAGGGCTGAGCCCCCACCTCTCTTCAAGGTCATGGTGTTGAATGACGATTACACCCCGATGGACTTCGTGGTTGGAGTGCTCCAGAGGTTTTTTGCCATGAGCAGGGAACAGGCTACCCGCGTGATGCTCAAGGTACATACGGAGGGCGCCGGAGTTTGCGGCATTTACCCCAGGGACGTAGCAGCGTCCAAGGTCGAACAGGTGTGTACCTTTGCCCGCCAGCATCAACATCCGCTGGCGTGTGTCATGGAGGAAAATTGAAATGATCGCGCAGGAGTTGGAAGTCAGTCTTCACATGGCATTCGTGGAAGCACGGCAGAAGCGCCATGAATTCATCACGGTCGAGCACCTGTTGCTCGCGCTGCTCGACAATCCTTCAGCCGCCGAGGTTCTTCGTGCCTGCGCCGTCAATATCGACGACCTGCGCAAGGAGTTGTCCGCCTTCATCAACGAGCACACGCCCGTGGTCGATGGCAGTGAAGAGATCGACACGCAGCCGACGCTCGGATTCCAGCGCGTGATCCAGCGCGCCATCCTGCACGTCCAGTCGTCCGGCAAGAAGGAAGTCACCGGCGCAAACGTGCTGGTCGCGATCTTCGGCGAAAAGGATTCGCACGCAGTGTATTTCCTGCAGCGACAGGGCGTGACGCGACTGGATATCGTCAATTTCATTTCGCACGGCATCACCAAGTCGGCGCAACCTGCGGCAGCGAGCAAGCCCGAGGCCGAGCAGTCGGAGCAGGAGCCGGAAGGCAACCAGGCAGGCGGTGCGCTCGACAGCTTCACGCAGAACCTGAACGCGCAGGCGCTGATGGGCAAGATCGATCCGCTGATCGGTCGCGATGACGAACTCGAACGCGTCATCCAGACGCTGTGCCGCCGGCGCAAGAACAACCCGCTGCTGGTGGGCGAAGCCGGCGTTGGCAAGACCGCCATTGCCGAAGGTCTCGCGCGCCGCATCATCGAAGGTCGAGTGCCCGACATCCTTGCCGATGCGACGATCTACGCGCTCGACATGGGTGCGCTGCTCGCCGGCACGAAATATCGCGGTGACTTCGAGCAGCGTCTGAAGTCGGTGCTGAAGCAACTGCTCGACAACGCGAACGCGATCCTGTTCATCGATGAAATCCACACGCTGATCGGCGCAGGCGCTGCGTCCGGCGGCACGCTCGACGCGTCCAACCTGTTGAAGCCGGCGCTGTCTTCCGGCCAGCTGAAGTGCATTGGTGCGACGACCTATACCGAGTACCGTGGCGTTTTCGAGAAGGATCACGCGCTGTCGCGCCGGTTCCAGAAGATCGACGTCAATGAGCCGAGCGTCCAGGAAACCGTGTCGATCCTGAAGGGCCTGAAATCGCGCTTCGAACAGCATCACGGCGTCAAGTATTCGTCGACCGCGCTGTCCTCGGCGGCGGAGCTTTCGGCGCGCTACATCAACGACCGTCATCTGCCCGACAAGGCGATCGACGTGATCGACGAAGCGGGTGCAGCCCAGCGCGTATTGCCCAAGTCGAAGCAGAAGAAGGTGATCGGCAAGACCGAGATCGAAGAGATCGTCGCGAAGATCGCGCGTGTTCCTTCGCAACACGTGTCCAACGATGATCGCTCTGCGCTGCGCAACCTCGACCGCGATCTGCGGAACGTGGTGTTCGGTCAGGACAAGGCCATCGACGCGCTGGCAACGGCGATCAAGATGTCGAGATCCGGCCTGGGCAATCCGCAGAAGCCGATCGGCAGTTTCCTGTTCAGCGGCCCGACCGGCGTCGGCAAGACGGAAGTCGCCCGACAGCTTGCCTACTGCATGGGCATCGAACTGGTCCGTTTCGACATGTCGGAATACATGGAACGCCACGCAGTCAGCCGGCTGATCGGCGCACCGCCGGGCTATGTCGGCTTCGACCAGGGCGGCCTGCTGACCGAGGCCGTCACGAAGAAGCCGCATTGCGTGCTGCTGCTCGACGAGATCGAAAAGGCGCACCCGGACATCTACAACATCCTGCTCCAGGTGATGGACCACGGCACCTTGACCGACAACAACGGGCGTCAGGCCGACTTCCGCAATGTGGTCATCATCATGACGACCAACGCCGGCCAGGAAACATTGCAGAAATCGGTGATCGGCTTCACCGACGACCGCAAGCCGGGCGACGAAATGGTCGACATCAAGCGCCTGTTCACGCCGGAGTTCCGCAACCGTCTTGATGCCATCATTTCCTTCAAGCCACTCGATCGCGAAATCATCCTTCGCGTGGTCGACAAGTTCCTGATGCAACTGGAAGGTCAGCTGCAGGAAAAGAAGGTCGAAGTGGTGTTCTCGGACACACTGCGCGCCTGGCTCGCCGAGTCCGGATTCGACCCGCTCATGGGTGCACGCCCGATGTCGCGTCTGATCCAGGACACGATCCGCTCGGCGCTGGCCGACGAGTTGCTGTTTGGTCGCCTGACGAATGGCGGCAAGGTGACCATCGACATCGATGCCGACAAGAAGGTGAAGCTGGTATTCGACGAAGAGGAAGCTGTCGCACCGGCGTGATGCCGGCAATGACCGCAGAGGGCGGCCCACGGGCCGCCTCTTTTTTTGCCCCGGTTTTCTTACTCCATTTTTCTTGCCCAGACTTCTACCGTGTTTCCAATGGGAAAGGACACATCATGACGATACAAACAGCAGATCTGTGCGATCAATTCGAAGCCGAACTGCAGGTCTGCACGCCCATGTTCCGCAGTTTCGGCGGGCACAGCGCCTTCGGCGGTCCGATCAGCACATTGAAGCTGTTCGAAGACAACGGGTTGGTGCGCAAGGCACTCGAGACGCCTGGCAACGGCAAGGTACTGGTAGTCGATGGCGGCGGATCGATGCGACGGGCGCTGGTCGGCGACCAGATCGCTGCACTGGCAGTGAAAAACGGCTGGGCAGGCATCGTCGTCTATGGCTGCATCCGCGACTCGGCTGCCATTTCGCAGATGAACATCGGGGTGATGGCGCTCGGCACCCATCCGCTCAAAACCGTGAAACGCAATGAAGGTCAGAGCGACATCACGATCAGCTTCGGCGGCATCGACTTCGTTCCCGGACATTATCTGTATGCGGATGGCGACGGAGTCCTCGTAAGCACACGCGCACTGATCTGAAGTAAATCCGGGTGTCGCAGCGCACCATAATCTGTGCATTTTCCGGATTTATTTCACACCTTGTGGTTCAGAAAAACGTCAAGCTATTGTTTTTAAACAATTAGGTATTTCTTATATCTTATAGAAGACCTCTTGTTGCTTTGCCCAAGGGTCTTTATACTTCGCCTGTCACGATCGTCGCCTGACGTTACTGTCAGTCGGCTTCCGGGCGCCCGGCCTGCATGTCACCACCCATGACATCATGCCAACGCGGATTTCGTGGTTCGGCCCGCACCAGCACTCGATGGCCGAAAGCATGTCCGGACAACGCAACCGGACAGGGGCGTCAAGCCGCTTCAGATTCAGATGCAGGCCGCGCAGTGCACATGCGCTAAGCGACCGTTTTTTGTTTTTTCTCCGAGGATGAGCAATGAGCACGAAAGATCAGGAAATCGCCAAGATTCAGAAGGACTGGGACGAGAACCCCCGCTGGAAGGGCATCAAGCGCGGCTACACCGCAGCCGACGTCTATCGCCTGCGCGGCTCGTTCCCGGTCGAGTACTCGCTGGCCCGCCGCGGCGCTGAAAAGCTGTGGGATCTGGTCAACAACGAGCCGTTCATCAACTGCCTCGGCGCACTGACCGGCGGTCAGGCCATGCAGCAGGTGAAGGCCGGCGTGAAGGCGATCTACCTGTCGGGCTGGCAAGTTGCCGCGGACAACAATTCGTACGAAGCGATGTACCCCGACCAGTCGCTGTACCCGGTTGATTCGGTGCCGACGGTCGTGAGCCGCATCAACAACAGCTTCAAGCGCGCTGACGAAATCCAGCACGCCAAGGGCATCTACGAAGGCGACAAGGGCTACATCGACTACTTCGCCCCGATCGTGGCAGACGCGGAAGCCGGTTTCGGTGGCGTGCTCAATGCCCACGAACTGATGAAGGCGATGATCCGCGCTGGCGCAGGCGGCGTGCATTTCGAAGACCAGCTGGCGTCCGTCAAGAAGTGCGGTCACATGGGTGGCAAGGTGCTCGTGCCGACGCAGGAAGCCGTGCAGAAGCTGATCGCTGCCCGTCTGGCTGCCGACGTCTACGGCGTGCCGACGCTGATTCTGGCCCGTACTGATGCGGAAGCCGCTGACCTGCTGACCAGTGATTGCGACGCCAACGACAAGCCCTTCGTCACCGGCGAGCGTACGGCCGAAGGCTTCTACAAGACCAACAAGGGTCTCGACCAGGCCATCTCGCGCGGCCTCGCCTACGCACCGTATGCCGATCTGATCTGGTGCGAAACCGGCACGCCGGACCTGGCATTTGCCAAGGCTTTCGCTGATGCGATCCACGCCAAGTTCCCGGGCAAGCTGCTGGCCTACAACTGCTCGCCGTCGTTCAACTGGAAGAAGAATCTGGACGATGCGACCATCGCCAAGTTCCAGCGCGAACTGGGCGCCATGGGCTACAAGTACCAGTTCATCACGCTCGCCGGCATCCACAACATGTGGTACCACATGTTCGATCTGGCGCAGGACTACGTCGCCCGCGGCATGTCGGCCTACGTCGAAAAGGTGCAGGAGCCGGAATTCGCTGCACGCGACCGCGGCTACACCTTCGTGTCGCACCAGCAGGAAGTCGGCACCGGCTACTTCGACGACGTGACCACCACGATCCAGGGTGGTGCTTCGTCGGTGACCGCGCTGACCGGTTCGACCGAAGAAGAACAGTTCCACTGAGTCCGGTCCCCGCGCAAGCGGAGACAGAAAGCCGCCGGATGCAGATCCGGCGGCTTTTTTCATGCGTTCGCAGAAGTTTGCCCGCGATTACTCATCGTCACCCGGCTGAGGCAATTCCGGCATGTGGGTACCGCCGGACTCCCAGTAAGCCAGGTCTCCGTACGTCAGTTTCAGCAAATCGACGAACAGGCGGACACGCAGCGGCAGATGGCGGCGCTGTGGAAACAGCGCAAAGATGCCCATCGGCGGCGCGGCGAAGTCGTGCAGCACCTCCGCCAGCGCGCCCGAGGCCAGGTCCTCGCGCACCTCCCAATATGACCGCCAGGCCAGCCCGAGTCCGCTGACCGCCCAGTCGCGCAGCACGGCGCCATCATTGCATTCGACCAGATGCGTGATGCGCAAGGTCAGCGGCTCGCCATGTGCCATGAAATTCCAGCCGCGCGACTGCGCGCGGTTCGGCCCGAGTCCAAGGCAGCGGTGCTGCAGGAGGTCGTAGGGATGGCCCGGCTTGCCGAAGCGCTGCAGGTATTCCGGGCTCGCGACGACGACGCGACGCGTCTCGCCCAATTTGATACTGATCATGCTGGAATCCGGAAGGCTGCCGATCCGGACTGCGCAGTCCACGTTCTCGTTTACCAGATCGACCATGCGATCAGTCAGATCCAGCGAAATCTTGACCTCCGGATTGAGGCCCATGAAGCGTTTCACCAGCGGCGCGACATGACGGCGACCGAAGCCGGCAGGTGCGCTGACGCGCAGCAGACCCGTGGCACGCGCCCCGCCGGCACCCACAGCCGCATCGGCGCTGGCCATCTCGTTCAGGATGCGCTGGCAATCCTCAAGGTAGGCCGTGCCTTCATGGGTCAGTGTGAGCTTGCGGGTCGTGCGCAGCATCAATTTAACGCCAAGCCGCTCTTCCAGCGAGTCAATGCGTCTTCCGATCACCGCTGGCTGCACCCCTTCGAGCTTGGCTACTGCCGACAGGCTGCCCTGCGCGGCAACCGAAACGAAGGATTCGATCTCTTTGAAGCGGTCCATTTTGTACTTTTAGTAAAAGATAAATGTACTTAAGCGGAGCTTAACTATTACATAAGGAAAGTCTAGTATTTGTGCAGATGCAGCAATTCACGCCGGGCACAAGCCGGTCTGATGCATCGGACGTTAGACCTCGGTCCTCCCGTCTGCAGATGGCGCAACCCGACTTCTGCGGCACATCCTTCCGGCGACGGCACCACCGCTGATCGGCTGGATGTGAGGGACGGCCACCTCTGGTCCGGAGCACGTAGCACTTCCGCTCACGTCACACCGGCTCGCGAACTGCCATCGGAGCGCACGCTTATGACTATTGCTGAATCGACCCAGAAGCTCGACCGCACAGCGGAACTGCCGGAAGGCGTGATCATCACCGCGCCGGTCAGTGCCGAGTACCGCACCATCCTGACGCACGAAGCCCTTGTGCTGCTCGCCGAGCTCCACCGTCAGTTCGAGCCCCGCCGTCGTGAAGCGCTCGCCGCCCGTGTCAAGCGCGCGGCCGAACTCGACGCCGGTACGCCGATGGACTTCCTGCCCGACACGCTGCACATCCGCGAAGGCAACTGGAAGATCGCACCGCTGCCCCAGGCGCTCCAGCGCCGGCGCATCGAAATCACCGGGCCGACCGAGCGCAAGATGGTGATCAACGCGCTGAATGCCGGCGCGGACAGCTACATGAGCGATTTCGAAGATTCGAATTCGCCGTCGTGGGACAACCAGATCACCGGGCAGATCAACCTGCGTGACGCCATCCGCCGCACCATCAGCGTCGAGAAGGATGGCAAGACCTACGCGCTGAACGATGAAGTGGCCGTGCTCCAGGTGCGTCCGCGCGGCTGGCATCTCGACGAGAAGCATGTGCTGATCGATGGTCAGCGCGTGTCCGGCGGTCTGTTCGATTTCACGCTCTATTTCTTCCACAACGCGAAGGAATTGATCGCTCGTGGCGCCGGCCCGTTCTTCTATCTGCCAAAGTTGCAGAGCCATCGCGAAGCGCGGCTGTGGAACGACGTGTTCGTCGCCGCCCAGGACGCACTCGGCATCCCGCGTGGCACGATCAAGGCCACGGTGCTGATCGAAACGTTGCATGCCGCGTTCGAAATGGACGAAATCCTGTACGAACTGCGCGATCACAGTGCGGGCCTGAATGCCGGACGCTGGGATTACATCTTTTCCTGCATCAAGGCGATGCGCAACAACCGTGACTTCTGTCTGGCTGACCGCAGCAAGATCCTGATGACCGTGCCGTTCATGCGTGCGTATGCGCTGTCGCTGATCAAGACCTGCCACAAGCGCGGCGCACCGGCGATCGGCGGCATGAGCGCGCTGATTCCGAACAAGAAGGATCCGGAAGCCAACGAAAAGGCGCTTGCCGGCATCCGCGCCGACAAGCATCGCGACGTGACCGACGGTTACGACGGCGGCTGGGTGGCCCACCCGGGTCTGGTCGCACCGGCGCTGGCGGAATTCGTTGCCGTGCTGGGCGACCGGCCGAACCAGTTCGACAAGCAGTTGCCGGATGTCAATTACGGTGCAGCGGACCTGCTCGACTTCCGTCCCGAAGGCCCGATCACGGAAGCCGGCCTGCGTACCAACATCAACGTCGGCATCCACTATCTCGGCGCCTGGATGGACGGCAACGGATGTGTGCCCATCCACGGCCTGATGGAAGATGCCGCGACGGCCGAAATCAGCCGGGCACAAGTGTGGTCCTGGATCCGCAGCCCCAAGGGCATCCTGGACGACGGCCGCAAGGTCACGGCAGACATGGTGCGCGCGCTGATCCCGCAGGAACTGGACAAGATCAAGGCGCTGCTCGGCGCCGGCTACAAGGACACCTACATGCGCGCCGCCAACCTGTTCGGCGACATGTGCGTGGCCACGGAACTGGCCGACTTTCTGACGCTGCCGGCTTACGAACGCATGGAGTGAGCCTTACCCACCGCAGCATCACTGACGGCACCCCACAAGGGTGCCGTTTTTCTTTTCAGCTCCAGACATCGGGAGCGGAAACAAAAAGGCCCGGAAACCGGGCCTTTGACATTCCTGCGGTGCGTCTGCGCGCACTTACTCCATCGGGAAAACCTTGCCCGGAGCGATCTTGCCGTCGGAACGGCCCTTGAGATAGGCGTACAGGCCGTCGGCCTTCTCGCCCTTCAGGAAGGGGTGCGGGGGCATGCCGCGATCGGCGTGCGATCCATCGACCACGATGCCGATGAATTCCGCCTTCGTGTATTTCTTCAGTCCTTCGATCAGCGACGGACCGACCATGCCTTCCTGGTTGGCACCGTGACAGCGCTCACACGCCGCTGCACGCCAGGTACGCCAGCCGGTCATCGTCTTGGCGTCCACCTTGTTGCCTTCGGCAACGGTGTAGGGGGCTGCGTCCTGCGCCATGGCTGTAGTCGCCATTGCAGCGAGCACGATACCTACCAGATGTTTGCGAATCACGATCAACTCTCCTCGAATAATATGTGATGGTGCAGTTGGGGAAAACGAATGTTCGGGTCAAAAGGATTACATGACCTGCGATAAACAAGGGACAAGTATCTGCTTATGGCTTTAACCCATCTAACTCATAATACTATCGCGTGACTCCCGTGAAAAAAAGGGATGGCACAGACTTTCAAATAATCAAAGGCTTCCGGTCGAACCGAAGCCGCCTTCACCGCGCGACGACGCGTCAAACGTCTCGACGCGGCGCAGTTGAACCTGTACGACCGGTACAACCACAAGCTGCGCAATGCGTTCCATCGGTTGAAGGACAAACGGCGTGTCGCCCCGGTTCCACAGCGACACGAAAATCTGCCCCTGGTAGTCCGAATCGATCAGCCCGACCAGATTGCCCAGCACGATGCCGTGCTTGTGACCCAGACCGGAACGCGGCAGCACGATCGCCGCCAGGCCGGGATCGGCCAGATGAATGGCGATGCCGCTCGGCACCAGCAGCGTGTCGCCGGGATGGACGGTGGTCGTCGCCTCGATGCAGGCACGCAGGTCGAGGCCGGCCGAGCCGGGCGTCGCATAAGCCGGCAGCGCGTCGTTCAGGCGTGGGTCAAGGATCTTGTAGTCGAGCACGGACATTGCGGTTTCAGCCCTTCAGCAGTCGGGAAATGTGTTCGAGGATGGCGCGCGCCACCGCCGGCTTGGGCGCGCGTTCCAGCGGGTGGCGGCCTTCGTCGTCATACAGGACAACCAGATTGTCTTCGCTGCCGAGGCCGTCCGACACCAGATTGCCGACGACGAGCGGCAGCCGCTTGCTGCGCCGCTTGTCCTGCGCGTAACTGTCGAGATCGTGGCTTTCCGCGGCAAAGCCGACGCAGAACGGCGCATCGGCGCGCGCCGCCACTTCGGCAAGGATGTCGGGATTGCGCACCAGTTCCAGTGACATCGAATCGGCAGACTTCTTGATCTTGCGTCCGCTCGGGCTGGCCGGCCGGTAATCGGCCACCGCAGCCACCGAAACGAAAACGTCCGTACCGGACAGGTTGTTCAGCACCGCGTCGCGCATGTCACGGGCACTCGCGACATCGATGCGACGAACGCCACGGGGCAAGGCGAGCGCCGTCGGGCCACTGACCAGCATGACACGGGCCCCCGCCCGCACAGCCGCCTGCGCAAGCGCATACCCCATGCGCCCGGAACTCAGGTTGGTGATGACACGCACCGGGTCAATCGCTTCGGACGTCGGCCCTGCAGTGATCAGGACCTGCCTGCCGGCGAGTGACTTTGGCGTGAAATGCGACAGCACGGCCTCCAGCAGATCCGCCGGCTCGACCATGCGGCCGGCACCGATTTCGCCACAGGCCTGTTCGCCGGCCGCCGGGCCCTCCATATATGTACCGTCGCCCACCAGCGTTGCAACATTGCGGCGGGTCGCCGGGTGTTCCCACATCTGGCGGTTCATCGCGGGTGCAACCATCAGCGCACAACCTTCGTCACGGGCGAGGCACAAGGTGCTCAGCAGATCGTCCGCCCTGCCCTGCGCCAGTCGTGCGATGCAGTCTGCCGTCGCAGGCGCAATCAGTATCAGTTGCGCGTCGCGCGTCAGATCGATGTGCGCCATGCCGTTGGGCATGCGCGCATCCCACGGATCGGACCATACGGCCTGGCCGGTGATGGCCTGGAAGGTGGCTGGTCCGACGAAATGCCGGGCGGACTCGGTCATCACGACACGCACGTCCGCACCGGCCTTTACAAGCAGCCGCGCCAGCTCGGCTGACTTGTAGGCCGCCACACCACCGCTGACGCCGAGCACCACAGTACGCCCCGACAGTTCGGAGACGGATTTCATGACGATGTAGTATCCTGATCCGGTTGAACTCGGGATTGTAACGCGATGGCGATCAAGGACTGGAGCGAGGACCAGCGTCCGCGCGAGCGCCTGCTGGCACACGGCGCGGAATCACTGTCGCCGGCCGAACTGCTGGCCATCTTCCTGCGCGTCGGCGTGGCCGGCAAGTCGGCGGTCGATCTGGCGCGCGATCTGCTCGATCACTTCGACAACAGCGTGCTCGCGCTGAGCGCCGCACCACTCGAAGAGCTGTGCCGCGTCAAGGGCATGGGCCCGGCGAAGTCGGTGCAATTCAAAGCCACACTCGAACTGGCGCGCCGCGCGCTGTCCGAACAGATGAAGGCGCGCGACGCACTGAATTCGCCTGATGCCGTGCGCAACTGGCTGAAGCTGCGCCTCGGCGGGCTTGGCCACGAAGTGTTCATGGTGCTGCTGCTCGACGCACAGAACCGTCTGGTGCAGGCCGTCGAACTGTTCCGCGGCACGCTGACGCAAACCAGCGTATATCCGCGTGAGGTGGTCAAACTGGCGCTGGCGCACAACGCGGCCGGCGTCATCCTTGCTCACAACCATCCGTCCGGCGTTGCCGAACCATCCCGTGCCGATGACTTTCTGACGCAGTCGCTCAAACAGGCGCTGGCGCTCGTAGACGTGCGTGTACTGGACCATGTGATCATCGGCGGCGGCGCAACCTTCTCGTTCGCGGAACGAGGGGTGCTGTGAAATACTTGAGCAGGAATTGAACAGTCCGCTATAATCGCGAGCTTTTCCGCTTCTGGAGCCAGAACATGTCCCGCGTTTGCCAAGTTACCGGGAAGTCGCCGATGGTGGGTAACCACGTTTCCCATGCCAACAACAGAACCAAGCGCCGCTTCCTGCCCAATCTCCAGCAACGCCGTTTCTGGCTGGAGTCCGAAGGTCGTTTCGTCAGCCTGCGTGTCAGCACGAAGGGTCTCAGGACGATAGACAAGAAGGGCATCGAAACAGTACTCGCCGAAATCCGCGCACGCGGCGAGAAAATCTAACCACGCATTCAGTTCCGGCCGCGCCGGACTCGACACGAAGGGAATACGTCATGGCCAAGGGCGGACGCGACAAGATCAAGCTGGAATCCACTGCCGGCACCGGTCATTTCTACACGACCACGAAGAACAAGCGCACCAAGCCGGAGAAGATGGAAATCATGAAGTTCGATCCGAAGGCGCGCAAGCACGTGATCTACAAGGAAACCAAGCTGAAGTAAGGCTTGAGTCGGCGCGAGGCCATTGCAGCCAGCGCCAGTCCGAACACAATAAAAAACCCGCTTCAAGCGGGTTTTTTATTGTGTGTCATGTGCTGACGGACAATCGGACACCGAAGGCCGAAGCCGCCAACAGTCGAAATCAGCTCACAACTGTCTGCGCTTGACCGTCGCCGCAGCGCGCGATGTGGCCGATGCGATATACGGTTTCACCGGCGCCGGACAGCGATGCCACGGCACGATCGGCGTCGGCCGCGGCCACGATGACCACCATGCCGATGCCGCAGTTGAACACGCGATACATTTCCTGTTCGGCCACGTTGCCGGCCTCGCGCAGCCAGGCGAACAGCGGCGGCAGCGTCCAGGACGACGCGTCGATGTGCGCGGACAGCCCGGCCGGCAGCACGCGCGGCACGTTGTCGAGCAGGCCGCCACCGGTGATGTGGGCCATGCCCTTCACCAGGCCGGGCGCCTCCTTCATCAGCGCCAGCAGCGGCTTGACGTAGATGCGCGTCGGTTCGAGCACGGTATCGCGCAGGCTGCGGCCGTGGAAGTCGGCGCCGAGATCCGGTGCGTCGCGCTCGAGAATCTTGCGCAGCAGCGAATAGCCATTCGAATGCGCACCGCTCGACGCCAACCCGAGTACCACGTCGCCCTCGGCAATGGTTTCGCCGGTGATCAGCGCCGACTTCTCGGCGATGCCGACCGCGAAACCCGCCAGATCGTATTCGCCGGCCGGATACATGCCCGGCATTTCGGCGGTTTCGCCACCGATCAATGCGCAGCCGGCCAATTCGCAACCGCGGGCGATGCCGCCCACCACGCGCGCCGCGGTATCGACATCGAGCTTGCCGCAGGCGAAATAGTCGAGGAAGAACACCGGTTCGGCGCCCTGCACCAGGATGTCGTTCACGCTCATCGCTACCAGATCCTGGCCGACCGTGTCGTGACCGTCGAGCTGGAACGCAAGCCTGAGCTTGGTCCCGACGCCATCGGTGCCGGACACCAGCACCGGTTCCTTGTAGCTCTTCGACACCTCGAACAGCGCACCGAAGCCGCCGATGCCACCCAGCACCTCCGGTCGCATCGTGCGTTTCGCCAGCGGCTTGATGCGTTCGACCAGCGCATCACCTGCGTCGATATCCACACCGGCGGCGGCGTAGCTCAGAGGGGGGCGGGAATCCTTGGAAGCTGTCATGACATGCGGGGCGCACAGCGCCGGAAAAGATGAGGACGGGACGGGACGTAAAGCGAAACTTGCTACACTCGTGGCCGATTTCGTCGCCAATCGAATTTTTTTCGACAGCGTTCGTTCTGCGTCGGCGCACGCTCTTCAAGGGTGCGCATTCTACCCCTGACCGCACCACCTCATGACCTCTCCTGGCATCGACCGCAAACAAACCCTGCTGTGGGCCGGCGTGGGCCTGTCCATCGTGGCGCTGCTGTGGCTGCTCGGCCCGGTACTGTCGCCCTTCATGCTGGGCCTTGTGCTGGCCTACATCTTCGAACCGCTGGTCGAGCGGCTGTGCCGGCGCGGCGTGCCGCGCACGCTGGCCGTGGTGCTGGTCATCCTGTTGGTGATCGGTCTGGTGATCGGCCTCATCCTCATCCTGATACCGGTCATCCAGCAGGAAGTGCGCATGCTGCTCGAACGTCTGCCCACCTACCTGACGGCCGCGCATGACCAGCTGGTGCCGTGGGTGAAGGAGCATCTGGGCATCACGCTTCAGCTCGATGTGAAGAGCCTGCGCAGCTTCATCACGAAGAACTGGACGAGCGCACAGGATTTCGCGATGGTGGCGCTCGAATCCGTGACCAGCCAGGGCGCAGTCATCGTCGGCGTACTCGCCAACGTGCTGCTGACGCCGGTCGTCATGTTCTACCTGATGCGCGACTGGTACAGCCTGCGCGAGCGTGTCAGCAGCTTCATCCCGCGGCCGTGGCTAGAGCGCACGTTGCGGATGGCCGACGAAATCGATGTCGTGCTGGCCGAATTCCTGCGCGGCCAGCTGTCGGTGATGGCCGCGCTGGCCGCCTTTTACGGCATCGGTCTGTGGCTGGCCGGCGTCGACTACGCGCTGCCGCTCGGCTTGCTGTCGGGCCTGCTCGGCTTCATTCCCTACGTCGGTTTCTCTACCGGGCTGCTGCTGTCGCTGATGGTCGCCGCATTGCAGTTCCAGGGCTGGCCGCCGGTGATCGGCGTAGCCATCGTCTATGGCGTCGGCCAGGTGCTGGAAAGCTTCCTGCTGACGCCCTGGCTGGTCGGCGAACGCATCGGCCTGCATCCGCTGGCCGTCATCTTCGCGCTGATGGCATTCGGCCAGTTGTTCGGCTTCGTCGGCGTGCTGGTGGCGCTGCCGGCATCGGCTGCGCTGCTGGTCGGTCTGCGCGAAGTGCGCCGGCACTATCTGGCCAGCCAGCTTTACCAGGGCGACTCGCCGAAAATCATCGAGTGATGCGCCAGCTCCTGCTCGACATCCGCCCGATCGCCGCGCCCAGCCTGAACAACTTCGTCGCGGGGGCCAATCGCGAACTGCTGGCCCGGCTGCGCGGCACGGCCGCCGGCGAGCCGGGGCCGTCGATCTATCTGTGGGGCGAGACCGGCAGCGGCCGCACCCACCTGCTGCGCGCGCTGGCCGCCGAAGCCTCGGCGCGTGGTCTGTACCTCGATGCCGACCAGGTAAACAACACCGCAGCCGACACGCTGATTGCCGCACTGCAGGCCACCCGCGCCGGCGTGTGGCTGTTCGACGACATCCGGCTGCTGGAGCCTCTGGCCCAGGGCGCGCTGTTCCGGGCGATCAATCTGGCCGCCGCGCGCGGCATCACCGTGGTGGCCGCGGCCGATGACGCGCCGCGCGATTTGCCGCTGCGCGAAGACCTGCGCACGCGCATCGGCCAGATGCTGGCCTTCCGCATCCAGCCGCTGCAGGATGAGGAACGCCTGGAACTGCTGCAGGCGCATGCCGCGGCACGCGGCATGAAAGTCGATGTCGACGTATTCGATTATCTGATGCGCCACGGCCGACGCGACATCCGCTCGCTGCTGGGCATCCTCGACCTGCTGGACGAACATTCGCTGACCCGCCAGCGGCCGGTGACCTTGCCGCTGCTGCGCGAAATCATGCAGACCCGACTTCTCTGAACCGGACTTACCGCCATGGAACTGGTGCTATTCGACCTCGACAACACATTGCTCGCCGGAGATTCCGACTTCGAGTGGGCGCAATTCCTGATCTCCAGAGGCGTGCTCGACCGCGAGCTGTACGAAGCGCGCAATGCCACATTCTTCGAACAGTACAAGGCCGGCACGCTGGACATCCACGAATTCCTGAACTTCCAGCTGGCCCCGCTGGCACGCCACCGGCGCGAGGAACTCGACGCCTGGCACGCGGAATTCATGGCACAGCAGATTCGCCCGCGGCTAACCGACGGCGCACGCGGCCTGGTCAATGGGCATCTCGAAACCGGAGCGCTGTGCGCCATCGTCACCGCGACGAACAGTTTCATCACCGGGCCGATCGCACGCGAGCTCGACATCCCGCATCTGATCGCCACCATTCCGGCGCAGGTGAATGGCGAATTCACGGGCCAGCCGCGCGGCACGCCGGCCTTTCGCGAAGGCAAGGTCGAACGCGTCGAACGCTGGCTGGAAGAACTGGGGCTCTACATGGGCAGTTTCCGCCGCACCTCTTTCTACAGCGATTCGCTGAACGACCTGCCGCTGCTGAGCCTGGTCAACCACCCGGTTGCGGTCGATCCGGACCCGACACTGGAAGCCCACGCGCGCGCGAAAGGCTGGCCGATCATGCATCTGCACACGGCGGGCGCGACGGACGACAGCACCGAAAACGACGACTGACCGACGACTGAGCGACGACCGAGCGGACCGCCGGGCGACTGCCGAGGCGGCCGCTATACTTCACTTACCACGACCGGATCATTGCCATGGAACGCAATACGCGCCAGCGCAGCGCCATACTGGGATCGATCGAAACCGCTGCCCGGCCGCTGTCGCCGGCGGAAATCCACGAGCTGGCACGGACCGACATTCCGGCGCTCGGGCTGGCGACCGTTTATCGCAACATCCGCACGCTGATCGACGATGGCCGCCTGCGCGAAGTCGACCTGCCCGGTGAACCGCCGCGCTACGAACTCGCCAATCTGGGTCACCACCACCACTTCAAGTGTCGTCAGTGCGATCGCGTGTTCGACATCGTGGAATGTGCCACCGACTGGAACCGGCTCGCCCCGCCCGGCTTTTCGGTCGAAGCGCATGACGTGACGCTGTTCGGCCGCTGCGACCAGTGCAGTGGTGAACAAAAAGAGGGTGATGCCATGCCCGCGCACGTGCATCACCCCGGTCATACGCACGACTGACGGGCCGGCACACGCCGCCCCGCCCGCACGATCAGCCCAGCTGACGGCGGCGCATCACGCCGATCAGCCCCAGACCGGCGGCCAGCATCGCCCACGTGCCCGGTTCCGGCACCGGTGCCTGCAGCGCGCCGACCGCACCTTCGAACACCTCTTCATCCAGACCGCTGTTGAACGCCAGGTAGAACGGCGTCGAGTAGCCCGCGGCGTCCGGCGCGCCGATCTCCAGCGTGATCAGATAAGCGGCTGCCGTGGCGGCGCCGTCACCGGAAATCGTGAAATCAAGGTGGGAGTGGATGTCGCCCGCACCCGATACCTGGGCGATCGCGCCGACCGGATCGGTCACGCCGGTCGAGCTGAACAGCGTGTTCGTGCCCAGCACATCGAGAATGCCCAGCGTCACGCCGGATGCGGCGGTCGACCATGCGGAACCATCCCACGCCTGCAGCACGCCGAGGCCACGGTAGCGAATGATGGCGCCGACCGGCAATGCATCCTGTTCCGAAATAAAGCCCGGGTCGTCAGTGGAGAACAGGCCGCCGGCGAAGTCGCGGAAGTCGCCTTCGAACAACGCATAACCGTTGGCGGCGCGCTCGGCCAGGCCTTCCGGATCGACGACGATGACGCCGTTGGCCGTGCCGAGCTCGATGTCACCGGCGTGCAGATGCTGGGCCTGGGCGGCACCGGCGGTCAGGAACAGCGCCGCCGATAAACCGACGGCACGAAACAGGGGGGCGAGTGGCAGAGGCATGGTGAAACTCCCGGCAGGAATGAAAGGAAAGAGGTGCCCGAGCGGGCGAGGACAGTGCTCGACAGCAGTCCGCACACGCTCTTTGTTGATACCGAGTTATTATTATCATACTTTCGTCGCCGCGCACCCCCTTCCGCTCCACCATGCCCAGAAAAGCTGTTCCATCGCGCCGCGTGCGCCTGCGCTGGGCGCTGTTCGCCCACCTCCCTCTGGTCTGCCTGCCCAGTCCGCAGGCCGCCGCTCAGGCCGAACTGCCCGACGTGACCATTGAGGGCGAACGTCTGCCCGACACGCCGACCGAACCGGCCGGGCGCGCCAGTACGCTGCGCGGCGAGGCGCTGCGTGACCGCAAGGCGGGTACGCTGGGCGAAACCCTGAGCGAAGAGGCCGGCGTGCACAACGCCTCCTTCGGCACCGGTGTCGGCCTGCCGGTGATCCGCGGGCTGGGTGGCGCACGGGTGAAGGTGCTGAACAACGGTGGCGGCACGCATGACGCCACCACCTTCAGTCCGGACCACGCTTCGACCGCCGATGCGACGCTGGCCGAAAGCATCCGAATCCTGCGTGGCCCGGCCACCATCCGGTATGGCGGCGGCGCCATCGGCGGCGTGGTCGACGTCAGCGACGAACGCATTCCGACCCGGGTACCGGCCCGCCCGTTCAGCGGCACGCTGGATACGAGCTTCAACCGCAACGGCGCCGAGCGCGTGCATGCGCTGCGGCTCGACGGCGGAAATTCACTGTTTGCGCTGCACGGCAGCGCGCTCAGCCGCGACCGCGGCGACAGCCGCATCGCCGGCTGCGCCATCGACGACGCAGCGGTCGAACAACAATTCGGGCTGATCAACACGCGCAACAGCTGCGGCCGGCTGTACAACAGCGATGCGCAATCCGCATCCGGCACGCTGGGCGGCAGCGTTTTCATCGGCAATGCACTGCTCGGTGCAGCCGTAAACAACGCGTCGAACGAGTACGGCATTCCGCCGGCGCCCGGGCACAGTCACGGCGGCGACGACCGGGTGCGCATCCGCATGGACAACCGGCGGGTCGACACCCGCGCCGAGTGGCTGGGCGAAGGCTGGCTTCGTGCGCTGCGCTACACCGGCGGCCACATCGACTACCGGCACGATGAGGTCGACGACGGCGTGGTGGCCACCACCTTCCGCAACAAGGCGATCGAACAGCGGCTGGAACTGGAGCATGCCTTCGGCGAACATCTGAGCGGCACGCTGGGCGTGCATCACCTGCGACGCGATTTCTCGGCGCTCGGCGCCGAAGCCTTCATCCCGCAGACCGGGCTGCGCAGTTCGGCGGTCTATGCGGTGCAACGGCTCAAGTGGACAGACTGGACGCTGGATCTGGGCTGGCGCGGTGAAATCACCCGCGTACAGGCCGGCGATCGCGCGCTCGCCGGCGGCTTCGCGGTGAGCTTTCCGGCGCGCCGCTTCAACACGCAGAGCACGTCGGCCGCGCTGAGCTGGCAGCTGAGCGAGGCGCTGTCGCTGACGCTGACCGGCTCCAACGCGCGCCGCGCGCCCGACATCCACGAGCTGTATTCGCTCGGTCCGCACTTCGCGACGCGCACCTACGACATCGGCGCCCCGGACCTGAAACCGGAAACCGCGCGTTCGGTCGAAGTGGGCGGGCTGTACGAGTCGGACCGGCTCAGGCTGTCGGCGAACCTGTTCGCCAATGACATCGACGACTACATGTTCCAGCGCACGCTGCCCGTGTTCTACGACACCGATGAAGAACAGTTCCGCTTCGCCTGCGTGCGCCTGGAGGAATGCCTGACCGTCGTGCAATACACGCAGAGCCGCGCACGCTTTCGCGGCTTCGAAGCCGAAGCCGCACTCAAATGGACGGCCACGAAACTGGGCGACATCGAGTGGTCGGTGTTTGGCGACCGCACACGCGGGCGGCTGACCGAACTGAACGAGGATGTGCCGCGCCTGCCGGCGTTCCGCGTGGGTAGCCAGATTGCGCTGCGTCAGGGTGCCTGGTCAGGCCGCGTGCGGGTAACCCACCATGCGGCACAGGACCGCCCGGGCGCCAACGAAACCGAGACCGACGCGTATACGCTGGTCAGCGCCAACCTGAACCACGTGCGCCCGCTCGGCGACGGCCGCACGCTGACGCTGTTCGCGCGGGGCCGCAACCTGCTCGACCGCGAGGCGCGCAACGCCACATCCTTCTTGCGCAACTTTTCGCCCGAACCCGGGCGCAGCATCGAAGTAGGCCTCAGCGTGACTTTCTGACCTTCTGAGGCCCGCGCTCAACCTCGCGTGCGGCGCGCCGCCGCAGCGCACAGGCACAGTCCGGCCAGCATCGCCATCCAGGTGGCCGGCTCGGGCACCGGCGCCAGCGCCCGTGCAAGGAAGGCGGTTTCGTACTGCGCGGCGCTCAGCCCGTAGTTGAACACCACCTGGAAGGGGTCGGAGTCGACGTACAGACCGCGACCGCCGATCGACGCATCGTCGGTCAGCTGCAGCGTCACCATATAAGCCCCGCTCGCCGCCGCACCTTCGATGTACCAGTCGAGATGGGCATGGAAAGCCCCATTGCTGCCGGCGTCATCGATGGTGGCGGTCACCGGACCGGTGATACCGCTGCCGGTAAACAACGTGCCCGCAGAATAGAGGTTGAACGCTGCAGCCGCACCGGGCGGTGCAAACATCGGATTGACGAGCGACTGGAGGTAGGCGTTGGCCACCGCAGGTGGCACGGCACCGAACAGGCGCACACCGACACCGCTGTCGGCCGTCGTCCAGGTACCGGTCGACGGCGTCCATTGCTGCAGCGTGCCCAGCGCACGGAAGCCGATGTAGTCACGCGTACCGGCGCTGCCGGACAGCGCGCCGGCAAAGGCCTGGAAACCCGGGTCGTCGGTGCTCTTCGGCCCGCCCTCGAAATCGCCGAAATCGCCCGGGAACAACGCGTGGCCGGTCAGATGATCGAAAGGCTGGGTGTTGAAGGGCAGATCGCCGAAGGCGCCAGTGATCAGTTTGCTGCCGGCCACCGGGCCGTTGTCGAGGCTGATCGACACATCGAAATGGATGGCGTGGGCCGACACGGCATGCAGCATCAGCAGGCCGACAGCAAGGCGGGGCAGGACGGACATGGCGGGAACTCCGATCAGGATGATGTCTGATGATAACGCATTGCTATTTACAACAGTGCGACAGCAGCCTATCTTGATAATACGTTCTCGTTAGTGAGCGCGCATCCCCATCCACCCCTGAAGGAGCTGTTTCATGATCAGATCAAGTCTGCTGGTGCTGGCCGGCGTGCTGTCGCTGGGCGCCCACGCCAGCGAGCCGCTGCGCGGCGACGAAGGCATCGGCTATTACGTTGCCGTGGATTCGCTGGCGACCATCGCGTCCGGCACCTATGCCGGACAGGCCAACCCGAATTACGGACGCCTGACCTTCCTGTTCGACCACGGCAATCACTTCCACGGCATCGGCGCCTACAGCTACACCGGTCCGGGCAGCGCCCCCGTGGTCAATGGCACCAACGCCAACAACCGCATCCCGGAAACCTACACGCTGGCCGCCCCCCTGCCGCTGACGGCGGGCAGCGGCAGCTACGCCGGTCTGCTGGTCAGCAGCGTGTTGCCCGAAGCCGCCCTGCAGCATGAATACAGCTACCTCGGCCTGTCATCGATCCAGTCGCTGGCCGGCAATCCGGCCGGCAGCGAACGTGATGTGCTGTTCAACAGCAGCAGTGGCCGCTGGAACGGCACGCTCGACAACGTGAGCGTTGCGCTCAAGCTCGAATCGATCACGCCGGGCCTGAAGGTTGCGGCCAACGGCGATACCGACCTGTTCGACACCGGCAACCTCTATCTGCTCGGCGCCGGCAACAGCTTCGACTTCCTGCCGGTGTTCTGGACCGCCGCCGATGCGGCCCCCGGCACCTACAGCGCACAGTTCTCGCTGGTCAACCTGGGCAGCAATCTGGCCGTGCGCGACAGCGGTACGTTCCATTTCGACTTTGCCGTCGCGGCACCGGTACCCGAGCCCGGCACCTGGGCCATGCTGCTCGGCGGCCTGTTCATGATCGGTCTGACCGCCACTCGCCGCGCCCGCTGAACCTGACCGGCGGGCAGGCCTGCGCCACCCGCCGGATCAGGGTTCCCTGAACAACATGCCTTTGCCTGCACGCCCACCATGAATCAACGTGTGTACATCCCTGTCACGCCGCCCGGTCCCGTCACGCGCGACGTCAGCGAAGCGGCGGATCTGGCGCTTGTGCTCGATCCGCACTGCAATCTGGTCCGCCTTGCGCGGCCGGTGCCGGCCGGACTGACCGGCTATCTGCAGGCGGCGTACGCGGCGGGCGCCCTGCGCAGCGGCGTGCGTGCCGAACTGCTGCCCGGCGCGACGCTGGCCGCCGACACCCTGCCCGATCTGCCGGGACGCGACGCCCTGTGCGAGGAGGTGCGACAGCTCGCATCGCTGCTCGCCGATCTCACCGATTGCCCGAAAGTGGCTGTACGCATCGAAGTACTCGAACGCGCCATGTGCCCGCGCCTGCATGTCGATCACGTGGGCCTGCGCCTGCTGAGCACCTGGATCGGGCCGGCCACCGAATGGCTGGCCGATGCCGACGCCGACCGCGGCCGGCTCGGCACCGATGACGTGATGCCGGATCCGTCGGCACTGCGCCGTGCCGACGCTGGCGACATCCTCGTTCTGAAGGGCGAAGGCTGGCCGGGCAACGCAGGTCACGGCGTGATCCACCGCTCGCCGGCGCTGACACCGGCGCAACCGCTGCGTATCATCGCGGCGCTCGACGCGCTCTTCCCCGTGTCCTGACATCGTACGGCGGTCTGCCCGACACGCACTGAATGTCCGGACATGGCCGGGGCCGTCACCCGACCTACTGCCCGGACGACCGACATGCCCGCCATCCTTCCCGTCACCCTGCTGTCCGGCCTGCCCGGCGCCGGCAAGACCACGCTGCTCAGGCGGCTTCGCGCACAGTCCGACGGGCGGCGCATCGGCCTCATCGTCAATGAACTGCGCAGCGTCGACATCGACGCGGCAACCGGCGCGGCGCCAGACGACGTACTTGTCTGCCTGTCGCCGCAAGACATGCAGGCCGCCGCGGCGCACTTCGCGCAAGCCGGCTTCGACGCGCTGATCGTCGAGCCCTCGGGTTTTTCAGAACCGACCGGCATGGTGGAAACTTTCCGCGCCGGACTCGGCGAGCACGCCCGCTTCGACACCCTGGTCACGGTGATCGACGCATGGAACTTCTACCGCGACTATTTCAGCCGCGACACCGTCGCGCAGCGGGTCGCCGCCCACGGCGCACCGGTCGGAGACGATCGGCGTGCCGTGGTTGACGTGCTGCTCGATCAGGTCGAATTCGCCGATGTGATCGTGCTGAACAAGTGTGATCTGGTAAATGATCAGCAGCGCGGCATCCTGCTGGGCATGCTGCGCGCACTCAATCCGCGGGCGGACCTGATCGAGGCTACGCACGGCGAAGTCGCCGCGGCAAGCGTGCTCCGTACCGGGCGTTTCGACCCCGACGCCACGGCCCGCGCCGCCGGCTGGATGCAGCTGATGCGCGGCTCACCTGTTCCCGAAACGGCCGCCTTCGTTATCCGCAGCTTCACCTGGCAGGCGCGCCGGCCCTTTCATCCGATGCGCTTTGCGCAGCTGATCCATGAAAAGTGGCGCGGCGTGCTGCGCAGCAAGGGCTACTTCTGGCTGGCCAACCGCAACGGTCACATCGGCGAGTGGGAACAGGGCGGCGCGATCAGCCGCCTGCGTTCGGGCGGGCACTGGTGGTGTTTCACGCGCGAGGAGGAGTGGCCGAAGGATGCGGGTCACCTCGCCCACATCCGCTCACGCTGGGACGAAAAGTGGGGCGATCGCCGGCAGGACCTGGTGTTCATCGGCATGGGCATGGACGAAGCCGCACTCAGGCGCCGCTTCGAAGAATGCCTGCTGACCGACGAAGAGATGGCCTTTGGCGAAGACGCCTGGGCCAACCTCACCGATCCGCTGCCGGCGTGGCATGAAGATCACGATGAAGGCGGGCACGGCGACCACCCGGGCGACGCCCCCGGGCCGGGCCGCCATTGACGGGTCAGCCGCCGGGCACGCCCGTGCGATTGACCTGGCTGTAGAAGATCTTCTGGTTGTGCAGGCTGCCGAGCAGTTCGTTCAGATCGCGGATCTGGTCGTCGTTGGCGCGGCTTTCTTCGCTGTTTGCATCACCGCTGGCCAGGACGACATGGGCCAGGATGCCGATCCGCTCGCGCACCGCCTCTTCGATGAGATCGATCTGGTGAATCGTCAGCTGGAACGACTTCTGGTGTTTCGACATGGTTCGACTCCCGGGAATTGCGCAATGCTGCAAGCGTAGCGCGAATCGCCCGCGCGTGTGTTCCGCACGGCACGCTGCCGCACGTGATGGCCTCCAATCACGCTGCCCGGGCCGCCCGATCCACTTTGCGGCCCTTGTGTTTGCAGCGCATCCGGATGCACCATGACGCTGCAACGTGGTGCCGTATCGGCAGATGCACTGTCCCGGTACGTATGCCACCTGACACATGCGGTGTCCGCAGTAACCTGAACGCGGCCGCTGCACGACGACCAGAGGACACCGGACGCCGTGGCTACGAAGCTTCGCAAGGGCACAGTAGACAATCCCCCGGTCGGCTCGAACGATCCGGATCAGGACGGCTTGCTGTTTCGTACCCTGCTCGACAAGATGCCCGACGGCGTATTCGTCGCGCAGGATTACCGCTTCGTCTTTGCCAACGCCGCCCTGCCCCGCATGCTGGGCTATACGCATGACGAATTCGTCGGCCTGCCCTTCGCAGCCGTAATCCCACCCGAAATCCTCGAACTCTGGAACGAACGCTTCCGCGCCCGCATCGGTGAAGGCGATGAGCCGCCGAACACCTACGAAGTCCGCTTCCTGTGCAAGGGCGGCCAGCGAAAGCTGCCGATCGAACTGACTGCCAACCGCCTGATGTTCGGCGGTCAGCGCAGCGTACTGGGCATCGTGCGCGACATTTCGAACCGCAAGCGCACGCTGGAGGCCCTGCGCGAAAGCGAGGATCGCTTTCGCGGCAGTTTCGAACAGGCCGCGGTCGGCATGGCAATGGTGGATCTCGACGGACGCTTCCTCAGCGTGAATCCCAAGCTTTGCGCCATCCTCGGTTACCCGGCTACCGCACTGCACACGCTCACCTTCCAGCAGATCACGCATCCGGACGACGTTGACGCCGATGTCGAGCTGATGCAAGGCGTGCTGCGTGGCGACCACGCCACCTACACGCTGGAAAAGCGCTACCTGCGCGGCGACGGCAGCGTGCGCTGGGCACGACTGACCGTTTCGCTGATGCGCGAAGCGGATGGCACGCCCTCGCATTTCATTGCCGTGATCGAGGATATCCACGATCAACGCATGGCGCAGGCGGCGCTGGCCGACAGCGAATTGCGCCATCGCCTGCTGATGCACAACCTGCACGCCGGCCTCCTGATCTGCACACCTGACGCACGCATCACCTACGGCAACCCGGAAGTCTCGCGCATGCTGCGCGCCGACCCCAAGGCCGTGATCGGCAAGTCCGTGCCGGAGCTGGGCTGCACCTTCCGCGACGAGCACGGCAGCCCGATGTCACTGGAGAACGACCTGATCCAGCGCGTGCGGCATTCCGGCCGCGAACTGACCGATCTGGTGATGAGCATCCAGTGTTCCGACGATGTCTCGCCAGTCTGGGCGCTGGTACATGCCTACCCCGAATTCGACACCTCACGCCGCTTCACGCGCATCGTGCTGATGTTCATCGACATCACCGATCGCAAGCGGCTGGAAGCGGAACTGCTGGCCGACCGGCAGATGAAGGCGGCGGCCCTCGATGCCATGACTTCGCATGTCGCGGTGCTCGACCGGAAGGGCGTCATCGTCGAAACCAACGCCAGTTGGGGGCGGTTTGCCGAGCGGGGCGGCTACGACCGCGGCAAGTCGTTCAATGGCGTGAATTACCTTGCCGTGCTGGCGCATGTGACCGGCCCGGACGAGGCCTATGCCAAAGCCGCGAGCGACGGCATCGAGGCCGTCATGGCCGGGCGCAGCCCGCTGTTCCAGATGGACTACCCCTGCCACTGCCCGACTGAGCGGCAGTGGTTCACGATGAAGGTGACCCCGATGGACGCGCAGCGCGAGCGCGTGCTGGTCAGCCACGAAAACATCACCAGCATCAAGCTGGCCGAGGAAGCCATCCGTATCCTGGCCAATACCGATGCATTGACCGGCCTCGCAAACCGGCGCCACTTCCTCGAAATCGCCGAAGAGGAATTCGCGCGTGCGCAGCGCTACAACACACCGCTCGCGGTGCTGATGGCCGACCTCGACTTGTTCAAGGCAATCAATGACCGCTATGGTCACGCTGGCGGCGACACCGTGCTGCGCCATTTCGCAATCACCTTGTCCAGCCTGCTGCGCGATTCCGACTCGGCCGGGCGCGTCGGCGGCGAGGAATTTGCCGTACTGCTTCCGCATACCTCGCTCGATGGCGCACAGGCCTTTGCCGAACGGCTGATGGAATGCATCGCCGCTACGCCACCCGAGTTCGACGGCGCCCCTGCGCCCTACACGGTGAGCATCGGCATCAGCGAAATCGGTGCCAGCAGCAAGGATTTTTCCGCCCTCCTGCGCTGTGCCGACGATGCGCTGTACCGCGCCAAGCACAATGGCCGCAACCGCTATGAGGTTCTGATCGCGCAGGATCGCAGCCCGCCCGCCCGCGGCTGAGCCGCGTCCGGGCCGAACGGCGACGGGCACGCGATCACGCCACCTGCCGGGCCGCGCGGCAGGCCACCGTGGCACGCAGCGTGCGCGCCAGCGATTGCAGCGAACCGCCCGCCTGATAACTGAAACTCACGTCGAGCACTTCACCGGCCTTCAGGCTGATCGGTGCATCAAGCGGCAGCACGAGATAGTCATTGAGCCAGTCCACCGTGTCGCCTTCGACGGCGCGGATCGCAAGGATGTTCTTGGTGACGAAGCGCAGCGCATTCACCGTGCCGTCCTGCTCCATCGTGAAGCAGCCGGTCCAGCGGATGTCGGGCGACACGCTGTCGTCGAAGTCGAGCACGCTGTAGACCTGCGGAGCGGCCAGTTCCAGCGACCCTTCATGCACCGCGCCGACGCGCTGGAACTGCATGATCGGCGCCTGGAAGCCGAAGAAATCGTAGGCCTGCTGCAGCGGCTGCACCGCCATCACGGCCGCGGTCGGAATGAACACCGGCAGTCGGTCGCCGAAGCGCGCGCGGTAGCGCGCCTTGAACGCGTTGATCACCTCGACCTGCTTCTCGCGCAGCATGCCGACGTGGATCATTTCGCAGATCACGACATCGACCGGTTCCGGCGGCAGGTACTCGAAGGCATCACCATGTACCACTTCGACCTTGTGGCCGTTGGCGTTGTGCGCCAGCAGTCGGCGCGCCTCGGTCACCATGTCCGGGTTGTATTCGACACACCACACCTTGCTCGCGTGTGCCGCGGCGAAGCACGACAGCACGCCGGTGCCGCCGCCGAGTTCGAGCACGCGCGCCCCCGGGAACACCACGTGGTCGATGGCCGCCTTGAAATTGGCCATGCGGTTGGCGTCCATCAGCATGTTGTGGTGGTAGTGCAGCGGAATGAACTGGCCCAGGTAATGCGGCTCGGCAATTTCCTCGCGCAGCACGGCCTCTGACGAGGAATCGGCCTGCGGGCGCAGGAATCGGACTGCAGGTTCCATCAAAGACATGTCGAGCCCCTTCACGAAATCGTTGGTTCGGCCTGGATCGGCGCGCCCTTGCCGGTCGAGGCTGCCGTCGGATCAGGTTTGCCGGCAACATCTGCCGGAAACTGGCCGCCGGAGACCGGAGCGCCGCCACCGGCGGCCGTTGCGGCCGGTGACGGACACTCCTTTGCAGCAACTGTGCCAGCTGCGTTTGGCATGTCAGCGCTGCGCGCTCGGTGCGAGGATCGAACGGCGATGGGCAGCCGAGCGCGCAAGGCGTGCAGCTTGATTTGGGGAAGAGCGTCGGGGAATCCGAGTCGGGAACACTGCAGGGGCAACAAAAAAGCGCCCCGCAGGGCGCTTGATTGCTTGATGTCTGGCGGAGAGGGTGGGATTCGAACCCACGGTAGACTTGCGCCTACGCCTGATTTCGAGTCAGGTACATTCGACCACTCTGCCACCTCTCCGGGGTACTGCGGCACTTCATGGTCGTGAAGCGGCGCGCAGTGTAGCACAGGGTGCGCGGCGCCGGAAAAGCGGGCGCGCGCATTTGTGCCGGATCGGCGCTCAGGCGCCGATGCGTTCCACACCGCCCATCCACGGACGCAGCGCGGGCGGGACGACGACCGAGCCGTCGGCCTGCTGACAGTTCTCCAGGATCGCCACCAGCGTGCGGCCGACCGCCAGGCCGGAGCCATTGAGCGTGTGCAGGATTTCGTTCTTGCCCTGTTCGTTCTTGAAGCGCGCCTGCATGCGGCGGGCCTGGAAGGTTTCGAAGTTGGAGCAGGACGAAATTTCGCGGTAGGTGTTCTGCGCCGGCAGCCACACTTCGAGGTCGTAGGTCTTGGCCGCGCCGAACCCCATGTCGCCGGTGCACAGCGCGATCTTGCGGTAAGGCAGTTCGAGCCGCTGCAGGATGGTTTCCGCATGGCCGGTCAGCGCTTCGAGCGCCGCCCACGACTGGTCGGGCGTGACGATCTGCACCAGCTCCACCTTGTCGAACTGATGCTGGCGGATCATGCCGCGCGTGTCGCGCCCGTACGAACCCGCTTCGGAGCGGAAGCACGGCGTGTGGCAGACGAACTTGAGCGGCAGGCTGGCGGCCGACTGCACCGTGTCACGCACGATGTTGGTCACCGGCACTTCAGCGGTCGGGATCAGGTAGAACTTGCTGCCGTCGCCACGCGGTATGGCGAACAGATCTTCTTCGAACTTCGGCAGCTGGCCGGTCCCGAACATGCTCTCCGCGTTGACCATATAGGGCGCGTACAGCTCGGTGTAGCCGTGTTCCAGCGTGTGCGTGTCGAGCATGAACTGGGCGAGCGAGCGGTGCAGGCGGGCGATGCCGCCGCGCAGCAACGTGAAGCGCGCGCCGCTGATCTTGGTCGCGGTTTCGAAGTCGAGGCCGCCGAGCGCCGTGCCGACGTCGACATGGTCCTTCACCTCGAAATCGAAGCTGCGCGGCGTGCCCCAGCGCAGCACCTCGACGTTGTCCGCCTCGGACTTGCCGACCGGCACAGACTCGTGCGGCAGATTGGGCAGCGAGGCCACGAAGGCCTGCATGTCGGCCAGCACCACGGCCAGGCGCTCTTCGCCGGCCTTGAGCGCATCGCCCAGCCCGGCCACTTCGGCCATCACCGGCGACGTGTCCTCGCCCTTCGCCTTCAGCTGGCCGATCTGCTTCGACGCGGCATTGCGCTTGGCCTGCAGGTCCTGGGTGTCGGTCTGGATGCGCTTGCGTTCCTCTTCCAGCGACTGGAAGCGGGCGGCGTCGAGCGTGTAACCGCGCGTGGCGAGGCGTTCCTGAACGAAAGCGAGCTGGCTGCGCAGCAGTTGGGCGTCTAGCATGAATGTGAACCTGTAGCGGTGGAGTCGGAGCGCGGGCACGCGGGCCGGGCCATCACACACCGCGTGCGCAGGGCGTTCCGGCACGATCGTCGTGCACACGTTGCAACACAAAATTCTAACAGCGACCACCGCCTGCAACGGTATAGTAAGGCAGCCTTTCCCTTCTCACGCAATCGTCATGCTTTCACTTCGAGACTGTCTCGATCACAGCAATCTGAGCGAACTGGAAGTCGGCGTGCTCGCCGACTACACCGGTTTGCCGACCATGCTCGCCGCCACGCTGGCGGGCGCCATGCTGCAAAGCGAAGGCGGTGCCGATCTGATGCTGCGCATCCTGCAGGACGCCGACAGGCAGGCGTCCGAGCACCTGGACCTCGATCAGCGCGCACGCACCAAGGCCGCGATCGAACGCTTCTGCACCGTGCATCGTCCCGAGCTGCACTGAGTCCACAGACACCCGCGCGAGCGGCGCTCGCCCATAAAAACCGCGGCTTGCATGTGGACGCTACTGACGTGTCGAGGCGACCTGCCGTTGAGGCGACCCACCATTGAGGCGGCCCACTGTGGCAGCGACCGAACTGTGGGAGCGGCGGCCTCGCCGCGATCCGCACTTCGCCCGGGTGACGGCGCACGTTCTACGCGCGGAATCGCGAGCGGCGCTCGCTCCCACAAAAACCGCGGCTGGCTTGTGGCAGCGGCTGACGTGTCGAGGCGACTCGCCGGTGAGGCGATCCACTGTGGCAACGACCCACTATGGCAGCGACCGCCCGGTCGCGATCCGCACTTCGCCCGGGGTCGTTACCCGAGCGAACGCCGACGGCTCAGCCCGCCGACCACGGCGAGCCCGGCCGCGAACAGGGCCCAGACGCCCGGTTCGGGCACCGCGGTGACGGTCAGCGAAATATTGTCGATGCCGGTATTGAAGCTGTCCGGACCAAAGCGCAGCACGAGTCCGTTGGCGCTCGACACGCCGGGCATGAAGCTGATCGGCGTCAGGCCGGCGTCGAAGGCGCCGGAGCTCCACAACGTGGCGCCGGTGAGCAGATCGAGCACGACGGCGGATGAGCCGTCATCGCGGTTAAGGTAATCGCCGAAATCCATCGAGTTCAGCCTGACGATGCGACCGCTCCCCGGCGTGAAGGTGAATTCAGCGCTGTATTGCGAAGCATTCAAACCACCCCACGCAACATCCACCAGACCACCGTAGCCCTCCGACCAGAAATTCAGGCTCGGTGCAGACGTTTGGCCAGTGCTCGCCAGCAGTGTTCGATGCGATACGTCGAGCACGCCGGCGATATCGCCGTAGCTCTGGCCGATGACCAGGCCGCTTGTGCAGACCTGGTTACCGTCGTCGCCGCAGATGTTGCCGGAAAAATCGAGCAGCACGTCTGTTGCGGCCGCAGCCGGTGCGGATGCCAGCAGCGCGGTCAGTCCGAGCGTGGCAAGCAGGGTCGGAATCCGGTGACACGTCATGAAGCACTCCTTGTGGGCCTGAAGGTGCGACATGACAGCAAAAAGCAGGCCGCAGCCCGCAAGTGATTGAAATAAATACGGTTCAATCGCCATGCTGCGCGCGAACTGTAAAACGGGGCGACACGCTTCCCGCATGCACTGTAGTGCACGCACTACACGACAATCACATCTGTCGTGATACCGGGCCGGTACATGGCTGCCTAGCATGGGCACCATGAACCGACCGGCCAACCTTCCGATGATGTCGCAACGCAAGCGCGGCTTCCGGCTTGGCGTCTATGTGTTCAAGGACGCCGAGATCGTCGACTTCACCGCGCCGCACGGCGTGTTTTCGGTGGCGCGGCGCTTCGATCCGGAACTCGACGTGTTCCTGATCGCCGATGCGATGCGGCCGGTGCAGGCGCAGGCGGGTTTCACCGTGCTGCCCAACTACAGCTTCGCCGACCAGCCGGCGATGGATGCCTTCCTGATTCCCGGCGGCTACGGCACGCGGCAGGAAACCTGGAACACACGGCTGCACGACTACATCGACGCCCTGCCGGCGACCTGCCTGCTGACCAGCGTGTGCACCGGCTCGTGGATCTACGGCCACATGGGCCTGCTCGACGGCATTCCGGCGACCAACCGCAAGGAGCCGGACCGGCTCGAAGCGTCGCACCTCGGCAAGGTGCCGATCGACCGCCTCGCCGAAATCGCGCCCGCCTGCCGCATTTCGCGCGCCCGGGTGGTGGACGCCGGCCGCATCGTCACCGCCGGCGGCATCGCCTCGGGCATGGAACTGGGCTTTCACCTGTTGCGTCGCGCCGGCTACGACGAAGGCTTCATCCGCGAGGTGGCGCGCTGCATGGAATACACCGCCGCCTACGACACCTACGCACACGACATCGAATACGCGCCCAACCCGGTTCCGTGCCACGCGAAGACAGAGTCGCCTTCGCCGCAATCAACGCTTTCGCAGTCAGTACCGCAGCCCGTCCCGCTTTCCCAGCCCGCCCCTCTTTCCCAGTAAGCCCCCTTCCGAGGAGATCGTCCATGAGCACATTCAGAAATCCGTTCGACGCCAACGTTAAACTCAGCGGCTGCTCGTGCGGACGTCACCACAGCCAGGCCGAACACGAACAGGCGGAACTGCTGTCGGAAGAAGCCATGCTCGACCGCGTGGTCGAAGGCGCGGTGATGCGCGCGCTGTTCCCGCACGACGAAACGCGTCGCAACTTCATCCGCGCCGTCGGCACCAGCACGGCGATGGCGGCGATCTCGACCTTCCTGCCGCTGGGCACCGTGAAAGACGCCTTCGCCTCACCCGGCCCGCTGGAAAAGACCAAGCTCAAGGTGGGCTTCATTCCCATCACCTGCGCCACGCCCATCATCATGGCGCACCCGCTCGGCTACTACTCGAAGCAGGGTCTCGATGTGGAAGTCGTGAAGACCGCCGGCTGGGCGGTGATCCGCGACAAGTCGCTGGCGAAGGAATACGACGCCGCCCACATGCTGTCGCCGATGCCGCTGGCGATTTCGGTCGGCGCCGGCTCCAACCCCATCCCCTGGACCATGCCGGCGGTCGAGAACATCAACGGCCAGGCGATCACGCTGTCGGTGAAGCACAAGGACAAGCGCGACCCGAAGACATGGAAGGGCTTCAAGTTCGCCGTGCCCTTCGACTACTCGATGCACAACTACCTGCTGCGCTACTACCTGGCCGAGCACGGCATCGACCCGGACGCCGATGTGCAGATCCGCTCGGTGCCGCCGCCGGAAATGGTGGCCAATCTGCGCGCCGGCAACATCGACGGCTTCCTCGCGCCCGACCCGGTGAACCAGCGCGCGGTGTATGACGGCGTGGGCTTCATCCACGTGCTGACGCGCGACATCTGGGAAGGCCACCCCTGCTGCGCCTTCGCGGCCAGCAAGGAATTCGTGACCACGATGCCCAACACCTACAAGGCCCTGCTGCGCGCCGTCATCAGCGCCACCGCCACGGCCAGCAACCCGGCCAACCGCAAGCAGATCGCCGAAGCCATCGCGCCGGCCAACTACCTGAACCAGCCGGTCACCGTGGTCGAACAGGTGCTCACCGGCACCTACGCCGACGGTCTGGGCGGCATCCAGAAGGTACCGGGCCGCATCGGCTTCGAGCCCTTCCCGTGGGAATCCTTCGCCGTGTGGATCCTGACCCAGATGAAGCGCTGGGGCCAGATCAAGGGCGACATCGACTACCAGAAGATCGCCAAGGAGGTGTTCCTCGCCACCGACGCCGCGGCGCTGATGAAGGAAGTCGGCCTGCCGGTGCCCACCAGCACGACCAAGAAGTTCACGGTCATGAAGAAGGAATTCGACCCGGCCAAGCCGGAGGAATACCTGAAGAGCTTCAAGATTTCGAAGGCGAATGCATGACACGCAACAAACCCTGGCTGGCACCGCTGCTGTCAGCCCTCTTCTTCGCGCTGTTCGTCGGCGTGTGGTACCTCGCGACCTCGACCACGGCGGCGCCCGTCGCCGGGCCGGCGGTCGACCCCGAGTACGCCGCGCTGCTCGGCGCGGAAGCGGCCACCGGCGGGCAGTCGGCCATGCCGGGCCCGGGCGAGGTTGCGGCCAAGATCTGGGAACATGTGCTGGACCCGTTCTACGACCGCGGCACCAACGACAAGGGCCTCGGCATCCAGATCGGCTACTCGATTGCCCGCGTGCTCGGCGGCTATCTGCTGGCCGCGCTGGTCGCGATCCCGCTCGGTTTCCTGATCGGCATGTCGCCGCTGGTCTACAAGGCGCTCGACCCCTTCATCCAGATCCTGAAGCCCATTTCGCCGCTGGCCTGGATGCCGCTCGCGCTCTACACCATCAAGGACTCGGGCATTTCCGCCATCTTCGTCATCTTCATCTGCTCGCTGTGGCCGATGCTGGTGAATACCGCGTTCGGCGTCGCGTCCGTCCGCCGCGAGTGGCTGAACGTGGCGCGCACGCTCGAAGTGAAGCCGATCCGTCGCGCCTTCCTGGTGATCCTGCCGGCGGCGGCACCGACCATCCTGACCGGCATGCGCATATCCATCGGCATCGCCTGGCTGGTCATCGTCGCGGCCGAAATGCTGGTCGGCGGCACCGGCATCGGCTACTTCGTGTGGAACGAGTGGAACAACCTCTCCATCACCAACATCATCACCGCCATCCTGCTGATCGGGCTGGTCGGCATGCTGCTCGACCACCTGCTGGCCTGGGTCGCGCGCGCCATTTCGTGGAGAGAGTGAACATGGGAGACACCCTGTGACCCAGCCCTTCCTGAAGATCGAAGGCCTGAAGCGGCAGTTTCCGCAGGCCGGCAATCCCGATCCCGATCCGGTGTTCGAAGACGTGCATTTCGGCATCGAGCGCGGCCAGTTCGTGTGCGTGCTCGGCCATTCCGGCTGCGGCAAGACGACCATCCTGAACATCCTCGCCGGGCTGGATGAGGCCACCGCCGGCCACGTCATCATGGACGGCCGTGAAGTGCGCGGCCCGTCGCTCGACCGCGGCGTGGTGTTCCAGAGCCACGCATTGATGCCCTGGCTCAGCGCGCTGAAAAACGTCGAATTCGCCGTGCGCAGCCGCCACCCCGAATGGAGCCGCGAACAGGTGCGCGCGCACGCGGTGAAGTATCTCGAAATGGTGCATCTGGGCCACGCCATCGACAAGAAGCCGGCCGAACTGTCCGGCGGCATGAAGCAGCGCGTCGGCATCGCCCGCGCGTTCTCGATCGAACCCAAGATGCTGCTGCTCGACGAGCCATTCGGCGCGCTCGACGCGCTCACCCGCGGCAGCATCCAGAGCGAGCTGATCGGCATCGTCGAAGCCACCCAGCAGACCGTGTTCATGATCACCCACGACGTCGACGAAGCCATCCTGCTGGCCGACCGCATCGTGCTGATGACCAACGGCCCGCGCGCGAAAATCGCCGAAATCGTCGTCAACCCGATGCCCCGGCCGCGCGACCGCGAAACCCTGCACCAGCAGCCCGAGTTCTATCCGCTGCGCAACCACCTGGTCGACTTCCTCGTGAAGCGCTCGCGCGCCTTCGCGCCCGGCGCCGACTGGGACCCGAAAAACCCGCCCCTCGTGTACCCCGGCGCCCCCGCCCGCGCGGCCGCCTGACCCACCCTCAACCATCCAAAGGAGAAGCACATGAAACGCGAAGACGTCACCGACCTCATCGTCGAAGCCAAGGTTGCCAAGGGCCTGAAGTGGGCCGACATCGCCAGCGCCATCGGCCTCAGCAAGGAATGGGTCACCGCCGGCCTGCTCGGCCAGATGACCTTCACCGCCGAACAGGCCGCCATCATCGGCAAGATGCTCGACCTCCCGCGTGAGGCCGTCACGCAACTGCAGGTCGTGCCCTACAAGGGCTCGCTGCCCACGTCCGTCCCGACCGACCCGCTGATCTACCGCTTCTACGAACTGATCAACGTGTACGGCACCACCTTCAAGGCCCTGATCCACGAAGAATTCGGCGACGGCATCATGAGCGCCATCGACTTCAAGATGGATCTGGCTAGGGAAGCGAACCCGGCGGGGGATCGGGTGAGCATCACGATGAGCGGGAAGTTTTTGCCGTACAAGACGTATTGATCGTACTGAAGCGAAGTGCTTGACCGGCGCCGCAAGCGATGGTCATATTGAGGCCGCATGCCCCCGAGGGCATGCGGCCTTTAAATTTTCGCCCATGTATCCATCCAACGCTTATCAGATAGCCGCGTCTAATTTAATCAGCAGGACGGAAAATTGGAAATCAATCCGATTACAATTGCAAAAACCCTCTATCGAGTTCTTAACCCAACGGTGATTGGCGCATCAAAAGAACGACTTTCAGCCATTTCACGTTCATCCATATGCGAATTTCAGCTTGAGTTTACTAATTACCATTACACGATCTCGAAAGCACACCAGCAGTTTAAGGAAGCCACAAGGGATAAATTACCAAAAAACCAGTGCAACAAATACCTTACAACGCTAAATGAATGCGCAGAATCAGGACTGGTTGACTCTATCAACAGCATAAAGAAAAATATAATCAACTATTTTTCAATCACTCGAGGCTCCGAGCCAAGAGTTGGGATTCATATTACGACAGCAAATAATACGATTGTAAACATACTTCCTTCGGAAGGTTATTTGAACACAGAAAAACGCCATTGCGAGTACACGGCATTTAGCGAAGTCATTCAAAACGGAATTCCATATCTGGATAACAACATTCCAAATACCGTATTAAAAAACCTTTCTTACAGACACGCCGGAATAAATATTACAGAAGCAAAAAATGGCCACAAAGTCAAATACACAGATAAAAAAATAATTTCTCGGTGGCGACTCGCATTATGCGAACTTTGGGAGCTTGGTCACGATAAAGATTGGGCGAAATATGCCACGCAAGGAACCAAAGACAGGCTTTACAAATCCCATATCGTTATTCCAATTACCTTTAGAAGCCACAATCACCTTCTTCTGAATGGCTTGAGTTCCATTTTGAACCTCAATCATGAAAATAGGTCAATACTTGGATATGTTTTCATTGACCATCAAAGCACGCACTATTTCGATGAACGCCCCTTCGGAGACGATCGGTGCAGCAATATTGACGTTAATGTTTTATACACCTTTGCGGATATGATTTCCCTTTTCCTTCTTACCAAGCTAACCTATACTGACAAGTCTGCTACGGTTGTTAAATTCAATAACGGATACAGAGGGAGCCGGAGGAGTCATGGCAAATAATTCAAAGGCTTATGAAAAAGTAGAAAAAGGCAACGCGATTGTTAAGTTTGAGTCGCAGTCTGTTGCTCGGATGTCGGATTTAAACCCATCTGTCGCAAAGGAACAGTTTAAAAAGTTGTCAAAAAAACTTGAATTAGAAGAAATCAAGGCCAGCCGTCTACACAAGCCAAACCGCTGAGGGAAGAACCGAGGGGGGGCCTCAGGGACATGCCACGTTTTCCCTACCGCGGAACAACAGGGGACGCGGCCAGGGCCGTCGCACTCGAAGGCAACAATAGGGGACGCAGCAACGTTTCCCGAGATCCTCGCGGGAGCTTCCCGAAAGCTTTCCCACGCGCAGGCACCAGGAGCGCCACTCAGGCATCCAGACATCCAGCTGGTTGCACAACTTCCTCTAGATTAACGATCCCGTCGCAGCCTAGTTTATGTTTTTTGCATCCACATGCACCGAACACTGCGATGCCCCGCCGCGCCGGTCTTTCTCTTCCCGGCGAACAGTAGCGAACAATAGCAGGAACAATAGGGGACAGACCACGTTTTCCCCGCCGCAGGCAATGTTCATGCTCTGACCGGCGCGCTGTTGATGGCGTCGGACACGCTGGCCGTGTATGCTTTAGGCATTTCTGTACCAGGCCAAGGCAATGCCTCGCCGCGCCCGTCTCTCACTCCCTGGCGTTCCACTGCATCTGATCCAGCGCGGGAACAACCGCCAGGCATGCTTCTACTCGCCGGACGACTGTCGCTTCTACCTGGATTGGCTTGAGGATCATGCGCGACGGCAAGGCTGTCGCATTCATGCCTTCGTGTTGATGACCAATCACGTTCATCTGCTCATGACCGCGGATGAAGCCGAGGCACCCGGACGGATGATGAAAGCGCTCGGCCAGCGTTACGTTCAGTACGTGAATCGTACGTACCGCCGCACCGGCACCTTGTGGGAAGGACGCTTCCGCTCCTGCCCGGTGCAGACTTCGAACTACTTCCTGGCTTGCCAGCGATACATCGAGCTGAATCCGGTGCGGGCGCACATGGTCGAACAACCCGCCGACTACCGATGGTCCAGTTACGCACGCCATGCTCACGGCGTGGCGGATACCCTGCTGACGCCTCACCCGACCTACCTTGCCCTCGGTGACACGACGGAATCGCGGCAGGCCGCGTATCGCGCGCTTTTCAGCGAACCACTCGGGCAGGAAATGACCGACACTATCCGTACGGCGACGAACGGCAACTTCGTTCTCGGCAACGACCGCTTTGCCGCCGAAGTGGCCAGCGCACTCGGGCGGCGCGCCTCTCCCGGGACACCCGGACGACCTCCGCGACGCGATTCACCTCCGTCGGGTGACCTGCTCTGAAAGGAGGTCGGTCGAAACCGTGGTCTGTCCCCGTTTTCCCGTTTTTCCGCAACATGCCTGTAACGCCCGGGGATTACGGTAGTTTCGAAGCAAACCATGTTCCGCCCGTATCGCAGCCCGAAACCCCGCCGCTGTTGCTGGCGTGCCTCGCGGGGTCCGGACTGCATTGCCGTCGGGGTTCGCGCCCGACTACGCCCGTACGTCTGCATCCGTGAGCAAGCCGATCGGACCCGACTGAACGGAGAAGATGCAAGTGTCTGAAGCCGTTGCGTTTGCGCAAGGGCTCTGTGCAGACGATCGTGAAGGAGCCAGGCATGCTGCATGTCACCCGTCCGAAGCTCAGCCGCGCCTCGGTACTTGCACTCTGCATCGCGGCGCACACGGTCTGCGCCGCGGACTTCACCTGGGACGACAAGCTGCTCGCCGAACCGGGCAATCACATTTCATTCGTCCGCAGCTACGACGGCAAGGTTGCTGCCACGGACTGGAGCCTGCGCGAGCTGATCGATGCCAACACCGGCACCGGCAAACGGTGGTCGGCGGTGGATGTGATCATGCAGCAATGTTACGGCGGCGGCTTCATCAACGACATCATCGGCGATGGCAAGGCGGCGGCAACGGTCACCACTTCGGCGCACTGGAACCAGGTGTCCTGGACCATCCAGGAACGCGACGGCTACGATCTTGCGGTGCAGAACTTCACGCGCGCCTGGACTGACGCCGTCAAGGCCAGCTCGAAGGCCGGCATGCGCGAACTGGCCCACACTGCCCGAGCCAACGACTGGACAGGGTCGCTGTCGCCCCCCTTCATTCCCGCCCGGCCCGAGTATCCGCAATACGGCTCGCGCGATGCGGCACCCGGCGGCGCCAACGACCTGCGCTCACCCGTGCAGGGCAAGGACGAGCGTGTATTCACCGCGGCGGTGATCTTCGGTGACGCCGGCAAGATGGCCCTGCGTCACGCGGTCAATGCCGCACGGGTCGTGCGCACGATGCAGGACGTGTCGGCGGTCGACCAGGTCGCCCTGCTGTTTGAACCGAATGCCCGGGCCATCGACCTCACGGCGAATGTTTTTCGCCCGGATCCGAAAAGCCTCGGGCGCGTGGCCATCAGCGGTGACAACTCCGCGGCCGGCCTGAAGCGCGCACTGGACGGTTCCCAGTTCGGCACTGAAGCAAAGGCTGGCGACCGGCTGCTGCTGTACTTCACCGGCCACGGCGCAGAAGCCACCTTCGCGCCAAACAGGGTCACCTCGTCGAGCGCTTCGGAGGGCGGCGTGGTTGATCGCCAGAAAGTCATCATGAAGTTGGTTGTGGACCCCAACGCCGTCGGCAACGCCGGCCAGACTGAAAATGCACCCTTTGCACAACGCGAAGGCGGCGGCTTCTCCAGCGACAGCTTCAACCCCAACATGTTCGGTGACCGGGACGACGTCGGCGGCAACATCGACGAGATCCAGCTTTCGTTTGCGCGAGCCGTGGGCGCCGACACGCGCTTCCTGGTCAACGGGTTCGACCTCACGGCAAGCGCACGACTGCTGACCGACCCGAGCGAAGTCCGCGAACTGCCGCAGCGCACTGCGCAGAGCATCCTGCCGACGCCGGCGCAGGTCTGGGAGATCAGTGCGCCCTTCGAGGTGACCAACGCGCAGAGCGACATCACGTTCGAGCTGACGGGACTGGACACCGAACTGGCCATCGATCCCGATCTGGTGGCCGGCATCAGCCTGTGGCGAGGCGATCGCGAACTGGTTTTCATCAACACGCCGGTGCCCGAATCCGGCAAGGCGCCCATGCTGGGCGCAGGGCTTCTGGTGCTGGCAGTCTGGCGCCGTGTCGCCAGAGTGAAGCCGACACGCTTTTTGTAGCGGCCATCAGAAGCCCGCTCGCGGCAGGCTACCGGTGTTCACCGGTTCAAGCGGCTCGGCGGGCCATCAAGCGATGCCGCAACGGTTCGCCGCGATTCCGGCTGCTGCAGCCAAATTTCGTCGCCTGACTTTGATCGGCCGCAAATGAAGCCTGAGTGCGAACGCGCTGCAACGCTGCGGTCGCCGGACGGTAACAGGCGGGCGCAATCGTGCCGCCTGTCATGGACTTGCCGGGAGACAGCACTCATGGCGCGATTCATGGACAAGGTGAGTGGAACAATAGGGGACGCAGCAACATTACCCGATGTCCTCGCCGTCGGGCAGTCCGCAAGCACTCAAGAGAGACCATTCTTCCGTGACCCGGTTAATGCTTCGAGCATTTCTCGGCAAAGGTTCCGGCAATGCCCCGCCGCGCCCGTGTTTCTCTTTCCGGCGTACCGCTGCATCGGGTTCAGCGCGGGAACAACCGCCTGGCCTGCTTCTTCGCGCCTGACGACGACCGGCACTGTCTCGATTGGCTGCAAAGATCATTCGCGCAGGCAGGGTTGTCGCGGGCACGCCCAAGTGCGGATGAGGCGGGTTTCGCAAGGCGCTTCAAGCCGCGCCGCAGTTTCAGGTACGACGCTTTGGGTCTTGCAACCTACCTACTGATAGGTTAGGATGCGTCCATGGATACGAAAGAGCACATCCTTGACGTGGCGCAGCGGCTCATACAGCAGCGAGGCGTAAATGGCTTCAGCTACGCCGACATCGCGGCCGAGGTGGGCATTCGCAAGGCCAGTCTGCACCATCATTTCCCGACCAAGACCGACCTCGTGCTTCACTTGCTGAATCGCTATCGTCAGCAGCTTGAGGACTACCTCGCCAGCCTGCCGGATACCCACAGCCATGTGCTGCTCGATCGCTACGCCGCACTGTTTCACGGCAACCTCTGTCAGGGGCGCGCCTGCATGGGCGGCATGCTGGCTGCGGAGGTGGCAACTCTGGACGCTTCGCTCAGGCCGGCGCTGGAGCGCTTCCTGCAGGTACAGCAGCGCTGGCTGTCGGGCGTGCTTGAACGCGGGCAGCAGCGTGGCGAGATCGTACGCGCCGCCACCCCTGCCCGTCAGGCCGCGATGCTGATTTCCACGCTGCAGGGCGCCTTGCTGTTCGCGCGCGCAGGCGGCGATGAAACCTTCTTTCAGGAAAGCGTACAGGGAGCGCTGTCCTCACTGCTCGCCTGAATCCCGGTGTTTCACCCTGCGCCTGTTCCCGGCGCATTTTTTTGACCCCACAACCTACCTATCAGTAGGTATTCAAGGAGTATGACCATGATCGACCGCAACAAGACCCCTCATCAGGGCACGAACTACACGCTGGTGGAAACCGGCCCCAGCGCGCATTGGCCGGACTACAAGGTGGCGCTGCCCGGCATCGAACTGCCCGGCAAACTGTTCCTGAAGGAACTGCTCGGGCTGACCGGATGCGAGATCTCGATCAACGCGATGCAGCCGGGCGAGGCGATGCCGATCTATCACATCCATCACCAGAACGAAGAGGTGTACTTCTTCATCCGGGGACGTGGACAGCTGCAGGTCGACGGCGATGTGCTGAACGTGTCGGAAGGCAGCATCGTGCGCATCGCGCCGGCAGGCGAGCGGATCTGGCGCAACAACTCGGACGAACCCCTGGTGTACATCGTGCTGCAGGTCAAGGCGGATTCGCTGCTGCAGTACGGTGTCAATGACGCCACCATCCCGGAAAAGGCGCCCGCCTGGGCCTGAGCGCGCTCGGGATGGAGGCCGGACCGGCGCAACCGCGGGACGCGCCGCGCCGGTCCGGCGATGGCCCTGCCATGGCGCGCGACGCATGCTTGCGTCCGGCCCTATCCTTCAGCGGAGCTGCAGTCATGATGGCGCAATAAGGAACCGACCCGATGCCGTTGCGGATTGACTTGACGGCACCGGGTCTGTCCCCGATGCCGTTGAGTCATTTCTCCGTTAATTCTCCGATGTTCAGGTCACCACGATCGCCCCAGTCATTTCCTCATGACCTGAGCCGCAGAATACGTCGCAGTAGAAATCGAATCGACCCGCTTTTTCCGGGGTAACCTGAAGGTGCGTGACCATGCCGGGGATCATGTCGGAGCGCACTTTGAGGCCCGGGGCATTGAGACCCATCACCACATCCTCAGCCGTCAGCTCAAGCACGACAGTTTCACCTGTCTTGAGATGGATCGTGTCAGGAACGAACTCAAACTTCCGGGAAACGATTCTGATGACACGGGGCGTCGAGTTCTCCTTCGCGACGACCGCTCCCGCGCCCAAGGCAACCGTGGCGGTCATCAGCAAACGGCGTTTGTGATTGATGGCCATGGTCAACCTTTCCGCACCGGAAACTCGGTGATGGCATACGCGTCGCGTTTCTTTTCGGCTCGCACTTGACGGACGCCGAGTCCACGGTAGGGGTGCTCGGCATCCCATGGCAGCGGCGTGCGCTTGGGTTGCGATCCCGGCGCGGGCAGCGGGAAGATGAGCGATTTGGCCGAGTGATGGGCGATATGCCCAGTCACATGATGGTGCTCCTGATGGATATGGCCGTAGAACACCGTCACATTGGAATAAGGCATCAGGAGCTCGATCGCCTTCGCGCCATCGCGCGTTGCCCAGTCCCAGCTGGGGTAGAGGTCGAACAAGGGACGATGGGCGAATACCACGACTCTCGCGTCCTTGGGCAATTGCTGGAGGTCCGCGGCAAGCCATGCCAGCTGCGCTTCGCCAAGGCTGGCTCCGGGATCGGACACGTTGTCGAGCGCGATGAAGTGCGTGCCTTTGTGGTCGAAGGTGTAATGCAGATCGCCAAAAAACTCCTTGTAGGCTTCGCCACGATCCAGCGAGGCATCGTGTTCACCAGGAATGAACAGCACCTTCTGCGTATTCAGCCCCGCGACAATTTCACGGAATTGCGCCATGCGTACACGCCGTTGCTTCGGATCATCGGTCGTGTGCGTCAGATCACCCGTAAAGATGATGAAATCCGGCGAATGTGCAAGCTCGTTGACCGCCGCCACTGCTTTCTTGAGGGTGCCGTGCGCATCGGGATTGGGCGCGCCCTCAAAGCCCCAATGCGTATCGGACAACTGCACAAAATGGAAATCATCGATGGCTGCACCTGCGGCCGTTCCTGCCGCGCGGGCTTGGCCGCCGAAGCTGCAACCGCCTAGCGCCGAGGCAAAGACGACCCCGCCGCCCAGGCTGGTCAGCCGTAGAAACTCACGTCGATTGATGGGCTTGTTCATCGGTATTCTCCATGATTGACGCTGATCGAATGACCAGTACATGCAGTACCGATGGCGCCTCCTGTTTATTCCCGATTTCGGCCGGGGAGAAAAAAGACGTGTTCCATTCACGGCTGCCGGGAATAAAGCTCTCGCTGAACCGGTATGTCTGTAAACGACCCCTCGCCCGGAAGGCTGTGTGACCGATACAGACAAGAACCAGCCAGATAAGGAAAAGCGCTTTCAGGCGCTCGTGATGCCTCATCTGAATGCCGCCTTCAACTTGGCACGCTGGCTGACGCGCAGCGATCTGGACGCTGAAGATATCGTGCAGGAGGCCTGCCTGCGGGCGTACAAGTATTTCGGCAGTTTTCAGGGCGAGAACGGCAAAGCCTGGCTGTTGGCCATTGTTCGCAATACTTTTTATGGCGGCGACGCATACCGGCAAGCCCAGGCGCAATGCGTCCCGTTCGACGAAGAAGCGCACGATTGCGCCGATGACGATGGACACGCGCGACACGCGGGCAATCCACCTGAAGCGGCATTGATGCTGCAAGCGACGCAGCGCCAGGTACGGGCGGCGATCGAGGACTTGCCTCTGGAGTTTCGCGAAGTGGTGGTGATGCGCGAGCTGGAGGATATGACCTACAAGCAGATTGCCGCGATTATCGGCTTGCCTATCGGCACGGTGATGTCGCGGCTTGCGCGCGGCCGCAAGCGTCTTGCGCAATTATTGACAGCGCATGAACAGGAGCGGTGATGGACTGCAAACAGACATTAAAAAGGCTTCCAGCCTACATCGATCAGGAACTGGATGTGTCCGATCTCATAGCGGTCGCGGATCACCTGGATGTCTGCGGCGACTGCCGGAGGGAACATGCAAAACTCGACAGTCTGCGCACCCTCATCAAGGCGAAGGCGCCTCACCATGTTGCACCGGCTCGCCTTGTGGCTCGCGTTGCAGAGGCCTTGCCAAAGGAGCAAAAGCTTGCGCCAGCCACTAAACACTGGAACTGGCTAAGCGCTGGCGCGGTGTTCGCCTCGCTGCTGGCCGTGGTGTGGAGTGTCAATCTTTACCTCGCCGTGCCCACGCCGTATCAGCAGCTTGCCGGAGAAGTGCTGGACAGCCATGTTCGTTCCCTGCAAGCCGATCACCTGTCGGATGTCGCATCCTCGGATCAACACACGGTGAAGCCCTGGTTCAATGGCAAACTGGATTTTTCCCCGCCTGTGCTCGATCACACGGCCGAGGGTTTTCCGCTGGTGGGCGGACGCCTGGATTATCTCAACAAGCAAGCCGTGGCGGTGCTTGTCTACCGGCACCGGCTGCACACCATCAATCTCTTTGTCTGGCCCGGTACCGATGGAGGGGAACTGCCGCGATCACTCACCCTTAATGGCCATAACCTCGTAAGTTGGTCGGTCCATGGAATGAATTTCTGGGCGGCTTCCGATCTTAAATTGGATGAACTGGAACGCTTTGCAGGTATCGCGCGGCAAGGAGGATAGCGACCTTGATGCGGATCTGATCATGGGCAATGGAGGACAAACCCAATGCCGTTCAGTTAAGCCCAGGAGGGTCATGGTCTGCGTACAGGGGCCGTCGGTCGCCATGGCTTTTCAGTACCTAACAGAACATCTGAAATCGCTGACTTGACGGCACCGGGTCTGTCCCCCGGTTTACAGCTCGCCGCGATTCCCGCTGCTGCAGCCGAACTTCGTCGCCCGACTTTGATCTGCCGCAAACGAAGCCTGACTGCAAACTCTCTGCAATGCTGCGGTCGCCGGACGGTAACAGGCGGGCGCAATCGTGCCGCCTGTCATCGACTTCCCGGGAGACCGTACTCATGGCGCGATTCATGGACAAGGTGCGCACGCTGCGCCTGGACGACCATCGCTACTACCACCAGAGCCGCATCAACCAGACCCTGCATCTGGTGAGCGCGGTGAGCTTCCTGTACGCCTACGCGCTGCTGTTCACCGACCCGGCCACGGCCGGCCTGGTGGGCTGGCTGGTGGGCATGGTGACGCGCCAGTCCGGGCACATCTTCTGGGAGCCGCGCGGTCACGACGCCATCCACGACGTGAGCTACGCGTACAAGGAATCGATCAAGGCCGGCTACAACATGCACCGCAAGAGCGTGCTGATCGGCGTCTGGCTGTCGATTCCCGTCGTGCTGCAGCTGCGGCCCGACCTGTTCGGCATGATCGAGCCGGCGCGCGATTTTGCCGGCTTCGCCCACGACACCGGCATCGCCTGGCTGTGCCTCGGCGTCGCGGGTCTTGCCCTGCGCACTGTGCATCTTTCACTGCTGCGCGGCCCGTCCTGGGGCTTCGCCTGGGCCTGCAAGATACTGACCGACCCCTTCCACAACGTCGATCTGTACTGGAAATCGCCGATCGCGCTGCTGCACGGTGAGCTTCTCGATCCGATGGACGACTGCATGCCCGACGCCGGCCACTGAAGCCACCTGTTTCGCCGGGCCGGCCCCGCCGTCGCACGGAGGCGGGCGCCAGACCGGATCACTTCGCCAGTGCGGCGAACTTCGGGTGCCGGAACGCTTCGGCGATCAGTGCGCGCACGGCGGGCACGAACTCGGCGGCACTTCTTTCGCAGCCCTTGTCGGCACTGATGTTGCCGGTGAAGGGGTGCGTGATCGAAACCGCCAGCGTGTCGCCGCGCGTGTTGGCGAGCGTGAGCGACAGCACCCACTTGCCGAGCAGGACGCTGGAGTTGAAGTCGGCCACGTCGAGACGCCCGGTCAGCACCCGCGGTGACGCCGCATCGAATCGCCCGCTGCGGCTCAGTTCATCGATGAGGGCCGCGCGCACGTAGGCGGCAAAACCGGGATCCGCCGACACGGTGTTGCTGATGTGGCAGTTGATGCTCTTGAGGCCGGGCGGAACCGATTCGAAGGCGCCGACCGCCAGCGGCGGGAAGTCGAGCGCTTTCAGCGCCGCGGCATTGTCGGGCGAGGCGACATACGGCTTCACGGCGTAGCCGCAGCCCGACAGCATAAGGACGCTGGCAACGAGCACGATGGCTGATTTCATGGGTGACTTTCTTCGGAAGCAGGTGGATAGGGGCACAACGGCACCGGCTGTCACGGCGCCCGTCGACGGCCGGTCCGGCGCACCGCGGCCGACATCGCTCAAGGCATCACGCGATGGGCGACCGGCGTTTCCGGTACCGGGTAGCCGGCGGCGCCGAAGGTGGCGACGATGGCTTTGTGGGTGTCGAAATACACCTGCCAGTAGTGATCGTTGTGGGTGTAGGGCCGCACGCACAGTTTCGGGCCTTCCGGCGTGAACTCGACGATTTCGATGTCCGGCGCCGGGCTGTCCTTCACGTTGGCGATGGCCGCGATGGCCGGGCGAAGCCGGGCGATGGCGTCCTGCACGTTCACGCTGTTCGCCACCTTGGCCACGCAATCGACGCGGCGGTAGGGCTCGGCGCTGTAGTTCTGGATGTTGTCCGAGAACACCTTGTTGTTGCCGACCACGGTGAGCACGTTGTCGGGCGTCAGTATCGTGGTGGCGAACAGCCCCAGTTCCTTCACCGTGCCGGTCACACCGCCCACACTGATGAAATCACCCACCTTGTAGGGCCGCAGCGTCTGCAGGAAGAGGCCGGCCGCGAAATTGCCCAGCATGCCGCTCCAGGCGGCGCCGATGGCCAGGCCGGCACCGGCCAGCAGCGCGGCGAACGAGGTGGTCTTGATGCCGAAGATGTCCAGGATGGCGAGCACCAGGACCAGGGTCAGCAGCACCGAAATGATCGATTTGAGGTATTGCGCCAGCGTGGCATCGATTTTCTGGCCGCGCTGCAGCGCCCGCCCGGCGATCGACACCGCGATGCTGATCAACCAGCGGCCGATGATCCAGGCCGCGATGGCGCCGACGATCTTCAGGGCGAAGTCTGCGCCCTGGGTGCTCAGGAAAGTCCAGATCACTTCCATGTTCATGATGCGTCCCCTTGAATCCGAAGATGAAGTACCCCTCGCCGCGACGCGCGGTGCGCGCTCAGCTTAGCATCCCCTTGGGTCCGGCTTCATGCGCACCGCATCCGGTGTGCAGTGGCAGCGCTCAGTCGCCGCCACCGCAACCGCCACCGCAACCGCCTCCGTCCGAACCGCCATCACCGTCGCCGAAGCCATCGGTGCTGCCGTCAACGCCGTCGCTGCCGAAGTCGCTGCCGCAATACGGTGTGCTGCCGCCGCTGTCTGCGCCCGCGCGCCGCACGCCGCCGCAGTCCGGCACATAGCTGAAGCCACCGGCGATGTTCAGCTTGGCGTCCAGCGCGAACAGCAGCGGCAGGCGGCCCGGCGCACGCGGGTCGATGTTCTCTTCGCGGCAGGCGAACCACCAGCAGCGGCGCAGGCCTGCGTTCTTCAGCCGGTCGTCGGTCAGCACCACCGCCGGCGTGTGGTGCAGGAAGCGGCCGAAGCCCTGGCGGCAGAAGGTGTCGTAATTCTTCGTGCACAGAATGAATTCGTGCCACAGGTCATCCACCACCTGACTGGGCATGGCCACGAACTTGCGGCCGCTCTTCAGATGCGCGAGGAAGAACTGCCGCAACCCGTTCGCCACCAGCTGGCAGTCCTTCAGCGACAGCTGCGGGTGACGCGCACGCAGCTTTTCGAACAGGCCCTTGGGCAGTTCGGCCTGGCGGATATGCGCTTCCCGGCGCAGCGCGACATAGCGGAAGCGGAAAACCAGCGCCACGCCCAGGAGGGCGACGGCAAGGACGATCAGCAATGGATGCATGGCAGGTTCGATCTCGGAGCGAGGCGGGCGCCGCAGATGATGCCCGAAGGGCAGGCGGTGCGCAGCGCTGCAGCGGCCCGGCGTGCCGGGCAGAACGGCTCAGGCGCAGAGACCGATCCTTGAAGCATAATTCCGATCTCATGCATTCAGCGGCGTACGGAAACCCGGCGGATCGTTATGGCACGAATCGAAGGCAAGCTCGCGAAGTGGAACGACGACCGTGGGTTCGGGTTCATCGAACCGACCCGCGGCGGCGACGAGGTGTTCGTGCATATCTCCGCCCTGCCGCGCGACGGGCGCCGGCCGATGAACGGTGAAACACTGCTGTTTGAGGTGCAGACCGATGCGCAGGGCCGCAAGCGCGCGGTTTCGGTCGAGCGCCCGGGCCGCGTCGTCTCCCCGGCGTACGAGGCGCGTCGCCCCTCTTCTTCGCGCAGCCCGGAGCGACAAGGCACCAGTCTGTTTGGCTATCTGCTGCTGTTCGCGGCCGTCGGATTCGGCGGCTACCTCATCTACGGCCAGATCGACACGCACCTCGTGCAACGCATCAATGGAACCGCGCCGCCGGCTCCGTCGGCGAATTTCCGCTGCGACGGCCGCCAGCACTGCAGTCAGATGACGTCCTGCGACGAGGCGACCTTCTTCATCAAGAACTGTCCGGACACGAAGATGGACGGTGACCATGATGGCGTGCCGTGCGAGGAGCAATGGTGCAGCTTCTGAGCTGAAGTCGGTCCAGCCTGCGCCATCGTCCTTCCGGCGGTGCGAATTCGCTCACGCCGCCCGTCATGCCCAGCTTGCTGGCCGCATGCCTGCCAAAGATGATCGGGATTCGTGGAGGTCATCTCGATCTCTTGCGCCACCGGGAGCCCACTGATGAAAACAACCACCGTCCTTGCAAGCCTGCTCGCGTGCAGCACCTTCAATGCCTTCGCCGTCACGCTGCCGCCGGAACCGGTGGCGCGCGACGATCTGTTCGAACTGACCGGCCTCACGCTCAGCATTTCGGCGCCCGGCATTCTGGCCAATGACAGCGGCACCGGCGTGAGCGTCAGCAGCTTCTTCAACCCGGGGTCGGGCACGCTGAACAACGTGGTCACCAACGGCGCCTTCCTGTACACACCCGAGCGGGGCTTTGCCGGCATCACGACTTTCGACTACTTCATCGTCGACGAGTACGACCGCCAGTCGAGCGCCACGGTGACGATCGATGCCAGCACCACCCTGCCCCAGGCACGCGATGACTACTACACCCTGGGCGGCCTGACCCTCGACATTTCGGCGCCCGGCCTGCTGGCCAATGACCGCGGTGGCATCGGCGAGGTGATCGTGACCAGCTACTTCGACCCCACCTCAGGCACGCTCAACAGCGTGGTCACCAACGGCAGCTTCAGCTACACCCCGGAGTATGGCTTTGCCGGTGTGGCAAGCTTCAGCTACCGCACCGAGGACGAGCTGGGCCGCAGCGCCAGCGCCACCGTGTTCATCGATACCGCCGCGTCCATTCCGGTGGCGTTCGACGACACCTTCACGGTACTCAGCGGGGGCACGCTCGACATCCTCGCACCCGGCCTGCTGGCGAACGACCGGGGCGGCATTGGCGAAGTCATGGTTTCGAGCTTTTTCGATCCGAGCAGCGGCACGCTGGACAGCGTGATCACCAACGGCAGCTTCCGCTATATCGCCGATCCGGGTTTTGCCGGACTGGCGACCTTCCAGTACTACTCGATCGACGAACTCGGCCGCTCGAGCTCGGCGCTGGTCAACATCAATGTGGTGGCGGTACCGGAACCGGGCGCCTGGGCAATGATGCTGGCCGGGCTGGCTGCAGTCGGATTCGTGGGTCGGCGCCGCGCGGCGACCTGAGCGCGCTGCCCGGGCCGAGCAACGTTCAGCCACGCCGCCCTGCGGCGCGTGTGGCGTGTCGGCATTCTTTACAGGGCGGCCTTGACCGACATGGCCCGCCCACGGCTCGCCGTTGATTCAACACCGCTATTCATCAGCCCCGACGCGGGGCGTGGTTCTTGCTCATGCGCATCCGGCGATTTCGATATTAAACGGGGCGCAACCATGACGAAGCGTGAGCGGAGGGCAGCGACCGCAAGTGGCGTGCCGTACCTCATGCCAAGCCATGGGCGCGTCAGCCCTTCAGGTCGCGCGAACACCATGCCCTGACTCCGCTTCTTTCGCTTCCCGGTCGCTGCGACCGCGGCAGCCCGGTTTTCCTGCGGCTTTGGAGCAGTCTGTTGGCTGCCTCTGAGGTCCCCGTTCTCCCAACCGCGATGTCCATACGTGACCTCGCTCCGTTTGCATATCCTGCAGCGCGCCGTGCCGGCGGGGCATGTCGCGCACGTTCCATCCGTCTTCCCAACGGCACCCGGCGACCCATGAAAACTAGAACAAACCTGAAACTTGGCATGCTGGCTGTAGCCATGCTGGCCGTCTGCGGCAGCGCCCGCGCGGCGACATCGATCGACATCAGCGTCAACGGCGTCTACAGCCTCGTCAACGCGATCAACTTTCAGCCGGGGCAGGAATTGATTTCGGTCTCAATCGCCGAAGAGAACGCCTTTGCCCGGTATCTGTCGTCATCGCTGACGATGAAGGTCCTGGCGCTCGGCGTGCGCGGCGAGCTGGCCGTGGCGCCGCCGAATACAGAACGTGTCGCACTGTTTGCTGAAATCAGCGCCATCTTGCCTCCGGCCTCGCTCGTCTACAGCGCCCAGGCCGGCACGGTGGTGCTGCAATCGGATCTGGGTGCCACCGGCGGCGCCGAAATATTCACTCAGACGACTTCGCAGCCGTACCTGTCGAGTATTCAGATGATCTTTTCAGAAGATGCCAGCCGTACCATCGTGTTCACGGACTCGTCCGAAGCCACGCTGTTGCCAAGGTATGGCTACGGACCGCGCCGCCCGCTCGCCGTGTCGCAGGTCCGGGGCAGCGTGACCGGCACCCTGGCACTCAAGAGCGAATACACCGTCAATTACCGGGTCGACAGCGCATTCGACCGGTTTCTGGGCTGGCTTGACAACGTCAATGCCACGGATTTCAGCATTGGAGGCGCCATCAAGCGCGCGATTCTCGAGCATCAGAAGGAAAAGTGGGAGCACGCAACGCCAACCGAACGCAAGCTGTTCTGGAGAAGCCGCAATGGCGGGACGGGCATCCGGGGCGAGGTGATATTCGAGGGCATTTCGGTCCATACCGCATCGCCCGGCGTTCTGGTCTATACCGCGACGCTGCCCGACGCCCCGACCATGGACGTGCCGCTCGCATTCACGCAGAACAATGTCGGTGCCGTGCTGGACGTGGCCTTCGACGGGCAGACGCTGGCCAGCTTTCGCGGCGATGACTACCTGACCGACGAAATCAACCTGCTCAACATCGACATTTCCAGCTTTGCCGGCCGGACCGGCGAGCTGACGTTCACGATCAACACCAGCGGCCCCGACAGCGCGGAAATCTTCGTGGCAGAGCGCCTCGGCGGTCTCAAGTTCGCGGCCACCTCGCTCACGCCGGTGCCCGAACCCGGCACCTGGGCGATGATGCTGGCGGGTCTGGCGGTCATGGCCGGCTGCGCAGGTCGCCGGCGTAGGAAGGCGACGCATCACTGAGCCTTGCGGGCGTTTTCAGGGGCGCCCTTCTTCGACACTGTCACGTAGACTGGGCGACGTCGACTTCGCGGGCTGCGTTGGCTCTGCACGCCGTCGAGGACGGTCAAGATGCGTGCGCCGTCGGCATCGGCGCACGGCCATACCATTAAAAAAGGATCTGATATGGACAGACGGGAACTGATCGGCGCACTCGGCGCCGCGACGGCTGCGGGCCTGTCGGGCAAGGTGCTTGCCCAGCACGACCCCGCGCACGACCACCACCATCACGGCGGCAAGGCCTCAGTGGCGTCGACGCCCCACATGAAGCTTATTGCATCCACCAGTACCTGCATTTCGACCGGTGAAGTGTGCCGCGAGCACTGCATCCGCCTGCTGTCCGAGGGCGACAAGGGTATGGGCGATTGCGCCAAGGCGGTCAGCCAGATGCTCGCGCTGTGCACGGCACTGCAAAGCCTCGCGGCCCAGAATTCACCGCTGCTGGTCGCCACCGCGACGGTGGCGCTCGAAGGCTGCAACCGCTGCGCCGACGCGTGCAAGCCGCACGTCGATCATCACGCAGAATGCAAGGCCTGCTTCGATGCCTGCCAGGACTGCATCAAGGCGTGCAAGGCGCTGACCTGAGCTGATCGATGGCCGGCTGCAGCCGCCAGGGGCACGGATTCCGGATTTGCAGTGTCTGGTGGAGCGGCCCATGTCGGCGCAGCGATCCACTGCCGGCCCTGTGGGAGCGGCGGCCTCGCCGCGATCAGTGCCGCGACCGTCGTTGTGCAGAGTGCGTATCGCGGCGAGGCTGCTGCTCCCACAAAAGTGCGCTGCATGGCCGGCAGTGGATCTCCGCACCCACAGGCCCTCCATCACCGCCGGCGTTGCACTCAGCAGCCGGTGGCTCTGCGCTGTCGGGCCGCACGCAGCACGACCCAAAGCCCAGGCAACAGCAGGGCGATGTGAGCGGGCTCGGGAACCGGCGCGGTCGTGACGCCGAAAATCGCCTCCGGATCGACACCCGGGAATACCCGCTGCAGTTCTGCTGCCGCATCGCTGCGTAATGCAAACGGGTCACCGACGCTGGCGAAGCCTGCGTTTTCATAGCCCGGCAAGGTGACCCACGACTCCATGATGTAGGTCAGCGAAAACTCGGTCTGGTCGATGAAGGTGCCGAGCGCAGCGTTGCCCAGATACGCCTCGGTAGCCACGGTCTGATAGGTCACGGAGTCGCGCACTTCGCCACCCTGACTTGCCAGACCGGCGAATACGCCCGTCGCATTGAGTACCGGCTGCAGCGAGCCCTGGCTGCGGCTCAGCACCACCGACGAGTCGAGCCTGAACTGTTCCGAACCGTCGGCGAACAGTGTGATTTCGTAGCGAAAACCGACCTCGCCGTAAGGGCCGGAAAAGTTGCTGCTGAGGCCGGCGAGCCCCGGAAACAGCAGGTAGTCGAGCCGGGCGGTCGTGGTCAGGCCGATCGGTACCACGACGAAACCCGACAGATTCCATTCGGTGCGCGAACTGATGCGGTTGTAGGCCGATCCGTTGGCGAAGCGGCCGCTGACCCGCGTCGTGTTGAAACCCTCCGCGCTCTGGTAGGCGTCCAGCAAGGCCGGCGCCCACCCGGTGTCGCCGGGTGCGCCTGCGGGCGGCGTGAAGGCCGGGGCTTCGAGGTGCGCATCGACCGGCATCGGGTGCAACTCCAGCTCGCTCGACGAGACATTCTGCCGGCGCGTGAAGGTGATGTTGCTCGCGCTGGTACCGACCTCCTGCGTTACCAGGGCGTTCAGCCTCAGCGCGTCGACGTTGATCTCGGCGTGCGCGACACCGGCGCAACAGCCGACCAGAAACAGGGCAAGGCAGGTGGAATGCCGCGCCGTGCGCGGCACGATACCCGGGCACACGTTGGAAAGTTCTGTCATCGACGCCCTCCCCGCCCTCACGACGGTGACGGCACGATTTCATCGTAATAAGGGTTCCGTCGTCCTTCAAGGTTCAAGCTGTGACCCAGGTCACGACCGCGATGACATAGCCTTGCATCGCATCTGCATCGCCCTGTCTTCGCCGCCCGATCGGCACACTCACCGGGATACCCGGGCGGGTCCGTCCGGCGAGCCCCCTGCTTCAGCCGAACACCGGCAGCGGCGCGAAGCGGCCCTTGAGTATCGTGTCGGCGGCGCCGACCTTGAGCCAGCCGTCGATGGCGCTGGCGTAGACCGAGCGGAAGTCGGTGGTGTGGACAAGGTTGTCGCCCGCGTCCAGCGCACCCAGATCGGACGGCGTGCCGTAGTGGCCGCCCTTGACCTGCCTGCCGGCGAAGAACATGACGTTGGCGGTGCCGTGGTCGGTGCCCAGACTGGTGTTCTCGGGCACCCGGCGCCCGAATTCGGAAAAGATCAGCAGGCTGACGCGGTCTGCCTGGCCGATGCGTTCCATGTCGCGCAGGAAGCCGTGTATCGAATCCGAGGTATAGGAGAGCAGGCGCTGATGCAGATCGGCCTGCTGCACGTGGGTATCGAAGGCATTGTTGCGGTAGCCGACGTAGTACAGCCGCGTCGGCAAACCGGCGGCGATGCAGGCCGCCACCTTGGGCAGGCCGAGCGGAACGATGCCGTAGTCCTGGTTGGTCTTGTATTTCGACCACGCGTCGCGCACCGCGAGCGACGACTCGCGCGCGCTGACCGCCACCTGTTCGAGGTAGCGACGCGAGGGGTTGTCCGCGCTCGCCACGCTCACGTCGTCGAGCAGCGTGCGCGCCTGATGGAAGCTGTTGCGCACGAAGCGGTCCGGCTCGTCGAACACCACCGGCGTATGCACGCGGCTGCGCACCGCGAGCGATTGCGCGGTGTCGATGTTGAGCAGGTAGTTCGGCACCGGCGCGGGCGACATGGCGTCGGCCAGCCGGCCGACCCAGCCGTAGTCGTCGCCGCTGTTCGGTGCCGCCGTGTGCAGATAGGCCATCGACGTGAAGTGCGAGAATGACGGGTTGTCGTAGCCACAGCCATGCACGATGGCGAGCCGGCCGTCCTTCCACAGCCGCTCGAAACCGGCCATGCCCGGGTTGAGGCCGAAGCGGTCGTCGAGCTTGCGCACCTTGTCCGGCCGGATGCCGATGGCGGGCCGCAAGCGGTAGTAACGGTCGTCGGCATAAGGCACGACGGTGTTCAGGCCGTCGTTGCCGCCGGACATTTCGAACACCACCAGGATGCGGTCTTCGGCTTCAGCCGCCGCGGCAGCGCGCGCGATGGTGCCGAAGACGCCGGGGATCATCAGCCCGGCAGATGCCTTCAGGATGCGGCGGCGGTTGTGGTCTGTGGTCATGGTGCGGACTCCTGCAGTGCGGGGCGTGCGTGGCTTTCGGCTCGGCCGGGTCGGCTCAGCTCAGTTGATATTCGGGCCGGCTCAGCAGCACATGCAGCAGCAGGCGCAGCGAATCTTCGGCATAGGTGGACGTCGCCTTCATGTCGCGCGTCCCGAGTTCCGTTTCCAGGAAGGCCGCCAGCTTGCGCCGCGTGGCGTCGTCGAGCTGCACCGACAGAAAGCGGCGTTCCAGATAGGCCACCACCTCTTCCGGCGTGCTGCAGCCGGCGTTCAGTACCATGCCGGTCAGATCCAGCCGGGCCACCGTGCGCGAGATGGGCTTTACGCGCTCGACCGCCATCTGCCAGCCGCGATAGCTGCCATAGCGCGTATTGAAGTCTTCATCGCGGTCGCCGCTCAGGGTCGACATCGCCATCATTTCCATGCCGCCGTCGGCACCGCCGGGTTTGGTGGCGGTGGTCAGATCGAGCCCGCTGCGCACGCGCTCATGCACGAAGCGGATTTCGTAGCCGGCCTGCGCCGCCGGATAGCGGTCGCCGGGAATGTAGTTGATGTCGGGCAGCGCCACGTCGAGCGCGAAATTGCCGCGCTCCAGCAGCAGGCCCGGCGTGATCCAGCTGCGGCCCTGCGCCCAGCCGGCCACCGTCGGCGGATGCATCAGGCGCTGACCGAGCGCGGCCGTGGTTTCATTGAAGTCGGGCACGCCGGGCACTTCGGTGAGCCCGAGCTTGCGATAGGTGGACACCACCAGTTCGACCGGCCCCTTGATGCGCGTCGCGACCGACTCGGGCGCATGGAAATCGCGCGACATCAGCAGCATTTCCAGGAAGGGTGCGATCTCGTAGTTGCCGGCCTTCAGACGCCTGCCCAGCTCCGCTGCGAGCGCCGGATCGATGTCCTCGCGCACGAAGTGACGGTACAGCTTCGTTGCCAGAAACTGCGGCGTGACCGGCTGGTCGAGAATGATGTCGATCACCTGCACGCCGTCGAAATTGCCGCGCCGGCCGAGCACCTCCTTGGCGGCATCATCGTGCTTCGCGGCATCGATGTGGAAGGCGACACCCTCGAAATTCCAGCCGGTGAAGGCGCGCGCCGCCTCGCGGATGTCGTGCTCGCTGTAGTGGCCCACGCCCATGGTGAACAGCTCCATGATTTCGCGGGCGAAGTTCTCGTTCGGGGCGCCCTTCACATTCACGCCGGCATCGAGGAAGGCGAGCATGGCCGGGTCCTGGGCGACGCCGATCAGCAAGGTGCGGAAGTTGCCCAGGCCCTGGTTCTGGAACAACTCAAGCTGATTCAGCATCTTGCGGTAGTCGCGCACCTTGTCTTCATTGGTGGCGAAGTGGCCGTGCCAGAACAGCGCCATCTTCTCCTGCAGCGGACGCGGCGACGTGAGCATGCGGTTCGCCCACCACCAGGCGACGCGGTCGGTTTCGAGCTTGCTGGCGCGCAGCCAGTAGAAGAACTTGTTTACCACCGGCTGCATGCGACGGTTGCCGCCGGCCTTCACCCGCACACCGATCACTTCGCCCTTGTCGCGTGCGGCATCGGTGGTGGCCGGCCGACTGGCGGGAAACGGGTCCAGGCCCTCATCGAATACGCCGGAATGGTCGAACGGCGGCAATTCGGCGGCAGGCGCCCCTTCGAAGTACACCAGGCGGCGTACGGCCTGGACAGGCGTCAGGCGGGCCAATGCGTCGATCTCTTCCGGCGTGCCGCCGAAGCCGGCCCGCTCTAGCAGGTGCGCAGCGCGCGCGCGGTTCCAGTCGGACGGGCCGATCGGGGCCAGATCGCCGGCAAACGGCGATGCGGCCGGCGACTGGGCGCTGAACAGAACGATCGCGAAGGCAACGAGCGCGGTCAGGGGGAATCGGGACATTGCGGATCGCTTCCGGAACAGGACGGCGCTCAGGCTATTCCTGCTCCGCTTCGCATTTCCAGATGCATTCGCCCCGATGCGACTCGGGATTTTCTGGAATCTTGCTGCCTTGCCCTGCCGCGCGCCGGGCATCGCGACCGTCGTACACCTGCAACGGGCGCGTCACCCCGCGAGGGCGTATGCCCCGACACCTGTCGCGGGGCCCGGCGCGCGGTATGCTGCGCCGCACCCCGTCCTGACTGCCCGCCATGAATCGCCTCTACCAATATTTCTTCCGCGGCCTGATCACCTTCCTGCCGGTGGCGCTCACCGTTTACGTGCTGGTGCTTTTCGTCACCTGGACCGAGCGGCTCGCGATGTCGATGATCCGGCCGATCATCGGCGACTTCTACCTGCCGGGGCTGGGCATCGCCATCGGAGCCCTGCTCATCCTCGCGCTGGGCGCCCTGGTGTCGCAGCGCTTCACCGGACGCCTGCTGTCCTGGGTGGAGTTGCCGTTTACCAATCTGCCGGTGGTGAAGAGCATCTATTCCTCGCTGAAGAACTTCGCCGACTACTTCGCTCCGCATCCTGAATCGGCGCAACAGGTGGTGCTGCTGCGGATGCCCGGCAACGAACTGGGCATCGCCGGTCTGGTCACCCGGCAGTCGATGGCAGGCCTGCCTGCCGGCCTGGGCGAACTGGAAGACCAGGTCGCGGTGTATCTGCCCATGGGCTACATGATCGGCGGCTACACCGTGTTCGTGCCGCGCGCCTGGGTGACGCAGGTGGACATGTCGGTCGAAGAGGCGATGCGCATGGCACTGATCGCCTATATGTCGTCGAACCGGGCAAAACCGGACGGGCGATGACCGGCATGGCGCGCACCGGCATCGTCTGTTCTGCCGGACCGGGCATGCGCCCGGCGCTGCGCGCGCCGTCAGACGTCGCCGACACGGGGCGGCGCACCGGCACGGATCGCAGTACCCTTTGCCCACGATGACTCACGGGAGAACTGCCTTGAATACTGCTCAACTTGTCACGGCGAGCCTGCTCGCGCTGTTGCTGGGCGCATGCGGTCAACCGGCCGAACCCGAACCCGTTGCAGCGCCGCCCGCTGCGGCGACCGCTCCGACGACCGAAGTCAGCCCGGCGCCGGTCGCCGAAGTCACGGCGACGCCTGCGCCAGCTGCCGGGAACGTCGCGGAACCGATGGCCGCCGCGACCGCTCCCGCCGCTGAACCGGCACCCGCTGCGACCGCTCCTGCTGCAGCCGCGCCGGCCGACACACCGCCGGCTGCAGCAACCGAAGTCGCCGCCATGGCCACCGGCGGCGATGTCGTGAAGGGCTGGAAAGCCTGGCGGGCGGCGGCGTGCGAGCGCTGCCACGGTCCTGCCCAGGAAGGCATGGTCGGCCCGTCGCTGATCACGTCGCTGAAGACGCTGTCGAAGGACGACTTCAAGAAGGCTGTGCTTGAAGGGCGCATCGCGCTCGGCATGCCCGGTCACCCCTTCCTGGCCGACAAGATAGATGACCTGTATGCCTATCTGAAAGGGCGCTCGGACGGCAGCGTCGCGAACGTGCGGCCGGACGGCGCCTGATTGCAGTCTGGCCCCGCCACCGGCGAGGTCAGACCTCCCCCCCTCGCCCGGAGGGCGAAGCAGCGGATCAGCGCCGCTCTTCGGCCGGTTGCGCCCACCTGACCAGCAGGCGCAGCGCCGCTGCAGCCAGAAACGCCGCAACAAGACTGATCAGACCCCACTTCAGCAGCACGCTGTAATGCGCCCAGGCGAACAAGGCCTCGCCGGGGCCGTCGGAACCCGCGGCCAGAAACATCAGATGCGCGATGTTTTCGCTGACGTCGGCAAGACCCGCCAGCGGGGCCGCGTAAATCGCCGCCTGCCCCACGCGGCGCGACACGCCGACGAGCGTCGCTGTGGCGCGTGTGCACAGCATCCAGAGAAAGATCGAGTACGCCGTCATGAAAGCGAAGTCGGCCCACAGCGTCTGCCGCGCCGTGCGCAGGCGCGTCTCGGGCGGGCGCGCCTCGACGCGAAGCTGCGCTGCGTCCGGCGCCCCCGCCGCCGCGCAACCGTGCTGCGCGCGCTGCGCCTCGGTGTCCGCACACTGACCCGCCCAGTTCTGCATCACCAGCCGGGAACAGTCGGCCGAGTCCGCGAACTGCAGGCTCAGCATGCCGTGCGGTGTGCACGACATCTGCAGGTCGCGGTTGGTGGCCAGCACGAAGGCGCCCGTCACCGCCGTCAGCAGCAGCGCGGCGATCAGCCGCACGGCGCTCGTCAGTCCAGCCGCACGTTCAGCGGCCCGTACGGGCGTTCCGGATGACATGTTCAGCCCTCATGGTTCGCGCGATCCAGGGCGTTCCCGGCTGCGCAGCTGATCACAGCATTCACTGCCCGCCCGTTGTGCGCAAGTGGCGGATCGGCAGAACCTGCAGCGCATCGGCCTGTCTGTGCCGCAGGAACGCAGGGTCTGTAGCCCTGACATGCAAACCGGAGGCGGCGCAATGCTGAGCGAACTGATCGTGGCGGGTGTGGTTGGCGTGATGCTGTTTTTCACGGTGGCGGTCGCACCGGGCATCTTCAAGGTGTTGCCGCAGCAGTGGGCCAGTGTGTATGTGCGCAACTTCTTCCCGAAGTACTACACCGTGCTCGGCGCCGCCTGCCTGATCGCCGCCGTGATCGACGCACCGCATTCAGTACGCATGGCGGCGGTCGCCAGCACCGTGCTGTTCGCCATTTCGCTGTGGGGCGTCACGCCGGCCGTGAATGCCGCCACCGACCGCGGCGACCGTCGCCGCTTCGGCCTGCTGCACGGGCTCAGCGTGGGGCTGAACGTCATCATCCTGGTCGCACTGGTGTGGGCGCTGTGGGCTGCCTGATAGGCGGCGGTTATCGGGTCATCGAAACTTGGTATTTCACAGCCTTCGCGGCACTTCGGATACTCGTTCCGATGGCCCGCGCAGTCTTCCTGCTCGGGTCGTCATCGCCCGTCAACCAAGGAGTCACCCGATGATTACGCTCAAAGAGACGCTGCGCAACGCGTCGCTCACCCTGCTGTTGTCGATCGCCGCCAGCGCCGCCCAGGCCGGCCCGGACGAGACATCCGTCTACTTCATGGACTTCTCCGGAAAGATGCGCACGATGGAAGTCATGAAGAAGATGGACAGCGACGGCGACAAGATGGTCAGCAAGGCCGAATTCATGAAAACGATGGAGATGAGTTTCAGCAAGATGGACAAGAACGGCGACGGCATGCTCGACGCCAAGGAATGGATGGGCGAGAAGCATTACGGCGGTGGCAACGGCTGATCGGTTGCGCTGACGCTCCCGCGATCGCACTGCCCGGTTAACCACCGGGCGGGGTGATTGCGAGACAGGCGTGTGTCGCCGAGTCACGCAAGGGCTGGATGCACGGCAGCCGGACGATGCACACGCGCTCCGGGCGACCCACGATGATCGCCGCAACGCGCGCACCGGGCGATTGCACCGTGCCCTGCGCGCCGCTGCGCCACCATTCGTATATCCGGACCACATCCCAGTCCGAACGGAAGTACCGCACGTTCATCGGCAGAGCTCGCCGCGCAAGAGGGGCAGCCATCAATTCGGCAATCTCGGATTCCATCCGGACCAGTTCGCCGAGCCAGGGCAGCGCCTGCAGTTCTTGCTGTTGGCCGAGCCACCCTCCGGACACGATCTGTTCGGCCTGCCGCAACGTGATGACTTCGCGACGTTCGACGACCAGCCGCTGCGCCAGGGTGCGGAAACATCGGCGGCCAAGCATGTCGGCACTGCACGGAAAACGCCGACGCAATGCATCGGAGACCCGTCGCCCGAGAGCGCGCCGATAGCGCGCAAGCAGCACATCGGTCAGCCCTGCATCCGCTTCGATGCCCAGCGACCGCGCCGCCACGGCCCGTCGCAGCCCTTCCAGTCCGTCGTCCGCATCGTGCTTCATCGTGTGTCGCGTGCACCTGGGTGGCGATCGGCGTGCCGCGCAGAGGCGGGGGCCGCCAAACTGTCAAGGTGGATGGGCATACTGTGCGAGGGGTATTCCGCAACGACACACCGATCATTGTCGTCAGCCCGTGCCGACCCCGGAAATCACAAGTTTTCATCACGCGATAAACCGTGCTTATCGCCCGACGGCTGTCATCAGGAGTGAAACGTGGAGCTTTATCAGATCCGCTACTGTCTCGCCGTGGCCGAAACCTTGAACTTCACGCGTGCGGCAGAACGCTGCTTCGTGTCGCAACCGGCACTCACCAAGGCCATACAGAAGCTGGAAGACACGCTGGGCGGGCTGCTTTTCGATCGCAGCAAGGTGGCGGTCAGCCTGACGGATTTCGGGCGCTCCATGCTCCCCAGTCTGCAGCAGATCTATGCCGCGACCAGCCAGACGCGGGAGCTGGCTCGCCGGCTGCAGCAGGACCGCTCGGAAGCAGTGCGCGTCGGCATCATCTGCACGATAGACCTGAACGCCATCTTCCCTGCCTTCCTCGCGTACCAGCGGGCTTTCCCCAAGGCCGACATCCAGTTCCGCGAAGGCTCGATGGAGGCGCTTATCGACGCGCTCGACAAGGGCGACATCGATGTCGCGCTGCTCGCGTCACCGTTTGCCATCGCCCGGCGCTTCAGCGGACCGGTGCTGTACGCCGAGGATTTCGTGGTGGCGCACGGGCCGGCGCACCGCTTCGGCCAACTGGCCGCCCTTTCGCTCACCGATCTGCAGGGCGAGGCCTACTGCCAGCGCAGCCTGTGCGAGTACAGCCTCTACATCGAGCGCGTGATGGCCGAACGCGGCGTCGACGTGAAAGTCGTACAGCAGACACCGCGCGAAGACTGGGTGCAGACCATGGTCCGGGCCGGTGTCGGCATCGCCTTCATGGCCGAGTCGACCGCGGTCTCCGGCGGCCTGTCATTCATCCACGTGCCGGACGCCCGGTTCGTGCGCGAAGTGCGCGCCATGGTATTGAGCGACCGCCCGCACTCCGGCGCCGTCGACCAGTTGCTCGCCTTCCTGCCCGGCTTCGACTGGTCGCACATTCCCTGCCTGAAAAAACCCGACGCAACGGGCTGAGCGTCCGCAGCCGCCCCACACCCGCCTGACCTGCATGGCGCGCCGCCCGGCCAGCGTCCGGGCAGGCACCTCCACGCACCTCGATGCGTCCCGCCACACGCGGCATCCCGCTCCGAACATTAACGAATGATTAATTCTTGATTAATTTTTCGTTAATTTTGTGCTGTAATTTGCGCAGGAAAAAACATCTGCCGAAACGGCGGGGAACACACCGCATGCGAGCCGTGCGGCGAGCAAGGGAGCAAGGGGATGAATCGGGAAAGCAGTGACCTGTCCGTCTTGTGGTGGGGCGTGTTCCCGCCGCTTGTCATGATCGCGGTGTTCATCGGTCACTACTTCGCGCCGCCACTGTACGAACTCATGACGGTGCGCGACGAAATCAATCCGTACGGCATCATCGAGAACGGCACCATCCTCGTCCTGCTGCCGGCCATCGTTGCCGGCTTCATCGTGTTCGCGCGCCGCCGCGCACTGCCGCACTGGACAACCGGCTGGGTCGCGCTGGCCTGTGCGCTGGCCTGCATCTATTTCGCCGGCGAAGAAGCCAGCTGGGGCCAGCACTATTTCGGCTGGGAAACCGGTGAGCGGATGAGTGAACTCAACAAGCAGAAAGAGACCAACCTGCACAACGTGAGCACCTGGTTCAACCAGAAGCCGCGCATGGTGGTCGAATGGTGGCTGCTGCTCGGCGGCATCATCCTGCCGCTGTGGCGGGCGATCCGCAGATCGACGCCCGACACGACATCGTTCAGCCACTGGTTCTGGCCGACCAACATCGTGGTGCCGACCGCCCTGCTCTATCTCGCGCTGCGCTGCGGCTACTGGTACCAGAACGCGACCGAAGCCGTCATTCCGTACTGGACCTACGACCCGGAGACGCGCGAATACTACATCGCACTGTTCCTGTCGCTGTATCTGCTGTCGATGTGGAGCCGCACGAACAGCGTGCTGCGCGCCTCGCAGGCTGACGCGGCCCGTCACCCGGCTGTGCCCGCCAGCGCTGCGGACCCGTCGGCCGGCAGCACCCCGCCGAACCAGTTCGCGTAATGCGCACCTGCCAGTCGGCGATCAGTCGAGTTGCAGCAGGCGGCCGAAGGGCACATGCGCGCGCCGCGCGGCTTCAGGCACTGCCCACAGCACGGGCCAGCGCGGCCTGAAGCGCGCCGGGCCGTCGAGGTCGGTCAGCACGACGGCGATGTCCGGCCGGTGACGATCGGCTTCTTCGAGCAGCGGAGTGAAGTCGGTGCCGCCACCGCCGGTGAAGGTGAGATCCCCCAGATCGGCGCGTCCGGCGGCGAACTGTTCGACGCGCTGCACCCGGTCGTCACCGATGATGAGGACCAGCCCGGCTTCGAGCCGGCGGCTGATGGCTTCGATCTCGCGCGTGAAGCGGGCCATCAGCGCATCGTCGATCGAGCCCGACACATCGACGATCAGCGCCAGCCGCGGCACGGTTTTCGCCGCGCTGAAGCCCGGTTCCCACGGCATGCGGTGGCGCGGGCCGGCGCGACCCTGATTGGCGATGTACGAACGCGACGGCCGCGACCACGACAGGTCGCGCTTCGACGACAGGCTGCGCGCGAGCCGGGTGCGCAGCACCTGTTCCCACGGCGTGCGGCTGCGCGGCAGATCGGCGATCAAGGTGCGCAGCATCGAATGCGCGCCGTCGTTGGCGTGGCCGCGGATCAGCCGCTCGCTCCACTCACGCGCCTGCTCCGCTTCCGCCTCCGGCGGGCCGCGCGTGTCGGGGCCGGGTACCAGGTCGCGTTCCGACTCGCAGCCGAGCACCCTGACCCGGCCCGACTTCGGGCCATCGGGTCGCGCGGCGGCTTGTGTGCCCTCCGCCTGCGGTGCGGGCGTGGTCGCACCGCCCGCCGTGTCGGCGTCCTGGCCAGCATGCTGGCGCGGCGTGCGGCTGCGCCCGCCCGACGGCGGTGGCCGGCGGTCGTCGATGGCCCGGTACAGGCGTTCGACATCCCATTCCAGCAGTGACTTCTCGACCGGCTGGTCGATGCCCAGCACGGTCGTCAGCAGGCGGTCGAGCTGCACGGCGGTGGCCGGCTGACGCAGCCATTCGAGGTGCGACAGCGCGCTGTTGATCAGCGCGTCGGCACACAGGTTGAACAGCTGCAGATCGGCGTCGCCGAGTACCTGCTGCAGTTCGATGAAGCGCTGCGGGTGGCGCAACGCGATGTGCAGCACCTCGTGCGCCACGCGAGCGGCCTGTTCCTCGATCGGCAGCCGCTCGAAGGCGGCACCGTAGAAGATGGTGTGGCCGTCGGTGGTGAGCGGCGCCTGTGTGGTGTCGGCGTCGGCCGGCAGGTCGCGATGGCGCACCCACAGCGCCAGCCCGCCGGTGGCCGGCGCGAATTCGACCATGCGCTGCACCGCGCGCGTGCCGCGATGGATGTACAGCGAGTGGCTCGCCGAGGGGGCGCCTTCAGGCATCGCGGCGCTGGTCGACGTAGCGCCGGTAGGCCGGGCTGTCGAGGATGGCGGCTGCCAGATCGCCTTCCAGCGCCTTCTGCATCAGCAGTTCCATCGCCAGCGTCTGCGCCTCGCGGATCGGCAGCGGCACCGTGCCCTGGATGTCCGGCAACTGGTCGATGATGTCGAGCCCGCGCGTCATGCGCGATGCATCGGTACAGGCGGCGAGCAAACCGTAGATCAGGCCATACAGGCCATCGAGCGTCTGCGGCAGCAGCGCGGCGGTGGCCGGGCCGCGCGGCGTGTCGAGCAGGCGCATCACGTCGGCACCGGCGCGCAGTTCGCGCAGCACGCCGAAGAACTCGGCCGCGTTCGCCGCGCCGATGCGGCCCTGCACGAACAGCCGTTGCGCCGTTTCGGACACGCCCGACTTCAGCACATTCGAAATGTCTTCCCAGCCTCGCGGACTGGCGCCGATCAGATAGTCGTTCGCAAGCTGGGCCTGCGTGTCGTCGAGCTTGTCCGGCCGCACCTTCAGATAGGCCATCACCTCCGGCGCGAAACCCAAGGCCAGCGCGTGCGACAGGAAGGCGTCGATCACGGTCTGCACGTTGAAGTGGAACATGCGGTCGGCCAGCGCGGTGCCCATGTCATGGCACACCGCGCCGTGAAAGCTCGCATTGCCGGCGGCGATCACCTGCCAGCCATCGGGCAGCCGGTAGTTGCCGACGCGCCGGTCGAGAATCAGCGAATAGGCGGAAATCTGCAGTCGCTGGTCGGCCGCGGTCAGCTCGTCGAGAAACAGGATGCCGTCGGGTGCGTCGGCGGCGGGCAGGAACTCGGGCGGAAACCACACCGTCTTGCCCTGCACCTCGTCGGCATAGATGGCACCGCGGATATCCACCGGTTCGATCGTGGTCAGGCGCAGGTCGACCAGCGGCACGCCGTAATGCGCCGCCACCTGACGCACCACCGACGACTTGCCGACACCGCGCGAGCCCCACAGCATGGTCGCGCGCCGGCGCAGCACCGGGTCGGCGAACTGTTCGATCAGCGCCGCCCTGGCGGCCGCCACCGACACCGGCGGAATGTTCATCGGATTGGCAGACATCGAACCTCGCTTGAACTGGAAAACCTCAGTGGATCGGTACCGTTTGAACGGATGACGGCGCGCGCCACGCCGCAGCACTCAGACGGCGCGGCCGCGGCGGCAGTTCGATGCGCGGCATTTCCCGCATGCTGAAGAACAGCAGCAGCAGCAGCGGCGGCGAATTGAACAGCAGCATGTGGATGACCGAATCCTCCGAAATGCCCAAATACGGCACTGCCGCCGCCGCGAGGATCAGGCCGACGCAGGTCGCCACCGGAATCGTGCGGCGCAGGAACACGCCCCAGCGCGCCGCGCGCCAGTCTGCGTGGAAGGCATCGGGCGGTCGCGACAGGGTGCGGTCGAGATGGGCGACGGTCTCGTCAAGCTTGCGTTCGGCATCGGCGCTGCGCGCCACCCCTCGTCCGCGCAGCCGCACGGTGCCGCGCCAGCCGCCCTCATCGGTCAGGCTGCCGCGAAAGCAGTCCCAGTCGCGGCCGAGCACCGCCAGCAGATCATCCGGCAGTTCGACCGCGCCCTCGCCACCCTCGACCAGCTTCAGTTCGGCCGGCACGCCCTTGACCGACGACACCTCCATCGTCAGCACGACGCCCGCCCCGCGCACGTCGGCGTCGGTCAGCACCGGCGCATCGACGGCCGTGTCGTCGCGCCACAGGCCGTCGCCACCGCCAAGCCGGTACGACAACCCGATGACGAAGTGCCCGATCGCGCGGAACTGCCGCTGCACGTCGATCGCCTCGACGCGCGCCAGCAGCTCGCCCGGCGGCGCGCCCTCCGCGACCAGCCGGGCTGCCGCGCCCGACGCATGCGTCAGCGTACGCGTCAGCCGGTAGCGATCGGCCGCCGGCTGGTCGAGCTGCAGCACCTCGACCAGCGACGCAGTGCCCGGCGCCTCGGCGCCATGCGTGACCGGCCGGAACACCAGCTGCCGCCTGAGCCGGTCGCTGGCCGGCAGATCGACCGGCCGCCCGCGCCGGACGAAGGGCTCGACCAGCGCGAGGATGTCGTGGTGCGACAGCGGTGCCGTCGTCATCGCGCCGCCGTCAGGTGCAAACCTCCGAATCGCCTCATGCCTGCCGCGCTCCGCTCGAATTGACTGCCCGGCGCAGTGTAGCGCAGCGAAAAAATACCGCATGCTGCAGCGCTGCGGCTATTGCGACGCCCGAAATCCCTTCAGGGCGACAGGCGGTGAGCAAGCTCAATCAGGCTCGATACCGCGATATCCACCGGCACCTCCGGCTTCGATTCGCCGCGTCCCGGGCCGTGCTCGTCCGGGCGGGCGATGAAGGCGGTGCGCAACCCGGCGGCCGCGGCGCCGGCCAGGTCGGACGAATGGGCGGCGACCATCATCGTCTGTCCGGGGGCGAGGTCGAAGGCGTCGGCGGCCGAGCGGTAGACGATGGCCTTGGGCTTGTAGTCGCGCGCCAGTTCGGCACCGGTGATGGCGTCCCACGGAAAGTCGTTGCGTCGCGCCAGATCGACCATCAGCGCGATGTGGCCGTTGGAACACGGCGCGAGCCGGTAATGCGGGCGCAGTGCGGCAAGCCCGGCGGCCACGTCGGGCCAGGCGTCGAGCCGGTGCCACGCGAGCGTGAGTGCATGTCGCGTGGCCTCGTCGGCGCGCTCGGCGCCGAACGCGGTCAGCACGATGTCGAGGTTGCGCCGGTGCAGCGCGTCGAGCTTCATGAAGGGCAACCGGCCCGCCCTGACCTCTTCCATCGCCGGCTGGTATTCCGCGCGCCAGGCGTCGGCCAGTGCCGGCCCGTCCACGTCGATGCCCGCCCGCCCGAGCAGCATCTCCGCCTCGCGCGCGATCGCCGTGCGCCAGTCCACCAGCGTGCCGAACACATCAAACAGCAGCGCCTTCACGTCATGCATCGCCGTCTCCAGCCGGATTCGAAGGGTGCAGCTTAACGAAGTGCCGACGGCGGCGGCGTCACTGCATTGGGTTGGTGTGGGTGGGTATGCGGGGTGCTGGCTCTGGCTGTGGGAGCTGGCTTTGGCTGTGGAGGGCTGGCTCTGGCTGTGGAGGGCTGGCTCTGGCTGTGGAGGGCTGGCTCTGGCTGTGGAGGGCTGGCTCTGGCTGTGGAGGGCTGGCGCTGGCTGTGGAGGGCTGGCTCTGGCTGGGGAGGGCTGGCTCGGGCTGTGGAGGGCAGGCTCTGGCTGTGGAGGGCTGGCTCTGGCGGTGGCGGGCTGGCTCTGGCTGGGGCGGGCTGGCTCTGGCTGGGGTGGGCTGGCTGTGGCTGGGGTGGGCTGGCTCTGGCTGTGGCGGGCTGGCTCGGGCTGTGGTGGGCTGGCTCGGGCTGTGGCGGGCTGGCTCTGGCTGTGGAGGGCTGGCGCTGGCTGTGGAGGGCTGGCTCTGGCTGTGGGAGCGGCGGCCTCGCCGCGATCAGTGCAGCGATGGCCGCCGTGCAACGTGAGCGATCAGTGCAAAGGTGACCATTGATCGACGACCGGATCGCGGCGAGGCCGCCGCTCCCACAGGCCGCCGCTCGCACCGGGGCGCCTCTCTCACAAGGCGCCTCCACCAGAGGGACGCTGCTCCCACTGGGCCGCGCTCCCCCTCGAGCCGCTCAGGGCTGACGCGTCACGGCGGCGCGGATGTCGGTGAGCTTGGCGCGGACGCGTTCCGCGTTGGCTTCCCCCATGCGCAGCATGATTTTCTGCCCCTCCGACAGCTTTTCCAGTTCCGGGTCGGCAAAGGTGTACAGCACCTTTGGCTGCTTCAGGCGGATCGGCCTCTGCACGACCGGCGTGGCGAGCAGGTGGTCGATCACCTCGACCAGGCGGTTGTTGAAATAGCCATTCGGATAGCCCAGCTCGACATACTGCTGCTGGAACAGCGGGTAATGGCGCACGTACAGATCGACCAGTTGCGCGGTAGGCACCATGTCGGCCAGCTGCACATACACGTCGTAGCGTGAGCTGTTGGTGGCGTCGAGCGTCAGCGTGTCTCCGCTGCCGGCGGTCACGGGCGCACCGGGCACCGGCTTGACCGGCATCAGCCGCCGCGTCACCCGTTCGCGCGGCAGGTTGTCGATGGTCACGACGATGCGCCGCACGATGTCGGTCGAGCTGAAGTACTTGTCGAACGATGCGCCGAACAGGGCGACCAGTCCGTCGCGCATCACGACGTCGCTGTCGACCGGGGCGGCATCGGGTGACGCCGGAGCCGCGTCGGGTGGCGGTGCGATCGGATAGTTCGGAACTTCGACCGGCGTTTCGGCCGGCGCAGGTTCTGCAGGCGGCGCGACCGCCACCGACGGTGTATCGGCAGGCGGCGATTCCTTCTGCATATATGTATACAGCGCAGCCGCGCCGGCCAGTACCACGACGACCAGTGCACCCTTTGCCCATGTGTTCATCGGAAGTCCTCCCGTTTTTGTTTGAATGTCGACGATTGACCCGGGATGCTTCACTTGATTTCCCACTGAAGCATGTCGGGATGTAACGCGTTGCCAGCTCAAGGGCCTTCCATTGGACCTACCATCCACCTTTGGACACCGCTTACGGAACACCGCCATGAACGACAGCCCGATCGAACTTGTCATCGCCGCGCGCCACGCCGATCTGGGCAATGGCCTCGTGGTGCGCCGCGTGCTGCCGTTTTCGAAGCGGCGCATGGTCGGGCCCTTCATCTTCCTCGACCACGCCGGGCCGCTGACCATCGCCGCAGACGCCGTGCGCGCCGCCGACGTGCGCCCGCATCCGCACATCGGCCTGTCGACGGTGAGCTATCTGCTCGGCGGCCAGATGACGCATCGCGACAGTCTGGGCGTCACGCAGGTGATCCGCCCGGGCGAGGTGAACTGGATGACGGCCGGGCGCGGAATTTCGCATTCGGAGCGCTTCGAGCACCCGGCGTCGTTCGCCGGCGGCGGCCTGGAGCTGCTGCAGTCCTGGGTGGCGCTGCCCGAGGCCGACGAAGAGTGTGACCCGGCGTTCGATACCTATCCGGCCGACGCACTGCCGGTGGCCGACGAGAACGGCGTCTGGATGCGCCTCATCGCGGGCGAGGCATACGGACTGCGCAGCCCGGTGAGGACACATTCACCGCTGTTCTACGTGCATGCCGCGCTGCAACCGGGCGCGCGTCTGGCGCTGCCTGACGCGCATGTCGAGCGGGCGCTCTATGTCGTGTCGGGGCGCATCGACATCGCCGGACACACCTTCACCGCGGGTCAGATGGCCGTGATCGCGCGCAATGCCGACAGCACGCTGCAGGCGGTCGAGCTCTCGACCGTCATGCTGCTCGGCGGCGAACCGGTCGGCCCGCGCCACATCTGGTGGAACTTCGTGTCATCGCGCAAGGAGCGCATCGAACAGGCCAAGGCCGACTGGCAGGCCGGTCGCATCGCGTTGCCGCCGCACGATGATCAGGAATGGATTCCGCTGCCGGGCTGAACACAGCACGGAGGTCGCGACGACCCTGTAGGAGCGATCCACTGATCGCGAAAGCCCCGCGTCGATCCAGCGCCGTCACCTTGCCACCCGCCGATTCGCGATCAGTGGATCGCTCCTACCAGACATCTCCCTCGCGACGACCGTCGCCCGGTGCAAGACCTGTAGGAGCGATCCATTGATCGCGAAAGCCCCGCGTCGATCCAGCGCCGTCACCTTGCCACCGACCGATTCGCGATCAGTGGATCGCTCCTACCAGACATCGCTCTCGCGACGACCTTCGCCCGGTACAAGACCTGTAGGAGCGATCCATTGATCGCGAATGCCCGACGTCGATCCAGCGGCGTCACCTTGCCACCCACCGATTCGCGATCAGTGGTTCGCCTCTTCAAAGCCGCGCGCTGCCAGATCAGCCCGGTATCAGACGACGGTTTGCAGCGCCCGGGAGCATGCGCAATGCGGGACCGTTTGCCACGGTGTAGCTGCGGCTCTTGACGGTGCTGACGTAGCGCCATTCGGCGCGGCAGGCCTGCGCGGTGACGGTGACCAGCATGAAGCCGCGGCGGGCGGTGTCGGCGTACTGCAGCGGGCCGATGATCTGGGTCAGGCCGGCGGCGACGGCGAGCGGGTTTTCGGCCGGAAAGTACTCTTCGAAGCCGGGCGAGGTGACCGACGACGTGGCGAATTCGACGCCGACGCGGTTGCCCGCGAAATCGGTCAGATCGCTGGCCCAGGCGTTATGCGTGTCGCCGGCCAGCACGACCAGATTCTTGTCCAGCGCACGGGCGGTGCCGAGCAGGGTTTCGCGCGCGATCGCGTAACCGTCCCAGGCGTCGAGGTTGTACGGAATCGCCGGCTGGGCGAGCACCGCCTGTTCCTGCGGCGTCAGCGTGGCGGGCGCGGTCTGCGCCTTGAATATCAGCGCGCTGTACTGCGTGAAGCTGATCTGGCCCAGCACCAGCGGCGCCGGAATGTTCATGCGGCCCATCAGCACCTGCTGGCCGAGCATGTCCCAGGTGGTGTCCGACTGCGCCAGTTGCAGGCCCAGCCAGTCGTTCTGTTCGGCGCCGAGCAGCGTGCGGTTCGGGTCGGTCAGGTCGGCGGTGAAGCGCGCGGTGTCGAAGCCGCTCGCGCCGAAATAGTTCGCGTAATCCATCTGCTGGTCGCGACCGATGACGCGGGTGTCCAGCATGTGCAGCGACAGCAGGTTGCCGAACCGGAAGCTGCGGTAGATGCGGTCCGGGCGTGCCGGATCCGGCAGGCGGGTCGGCATCCACTCGTGATACGCGCGGATGGCCGCAGCGCGACGATCGGCGAACGCACCCTCGACGCCTTCGGTGTGGTTTTCCGCGCCTTCGCGCCAGGTGTCGTTGGTGATTTCGTGGTCGTCCCACACCGCGATGACCGGCATCGCGGCGTGCAGCGCCTGCAGGTCGACGTCGGTGCGGTACTGCGCATGACGGGTACGGTAGTCGGCCAGCGTGATGATTTCGTCCGCCGGCTCGGACTCGCGACCCAGCGCGGCGGCGTCCTGCGAGGCATAGCCGGTGCGCGAGTATTCGTAGATGTAGTCGCCCAGATGCACGGCGGCGTGCAGATCGTTCAGTTTCGCCACTTCGGCATACACGTTGAAGTAGCCGGCCGGGAAGTTGGAACAGGACAGCACCGCCAGCTTGATCTGGTCGATGGCACCGGCCGGCAGCGTGCGCGTGCGCCCGGCGGGCGACAGCTGGCCGTCGGCGCGGAAGCGGTAGTGCAGGCGGGCATTCGCCGGCAGGCCGAGCACGTCGGCCTTCACCGTGTAGTCGATGTCGGCGCCGGTCAGTACGCGGCCGCGGCGGATGATGCGCGCGAAGGCGGCGTCGAGCGCCACTTCCCACAGCACGGCGACCGTGCCCGGGCGGGTCGGCGTGACGCGGGTCCAGATGATGACGCGGTCGGTCAGCGGATCGCCGCTCGCCACGCCGTGCTGGAACAGGCTGCCGGGTGCCGCCAGCGCACTCGCCGAGCGGACGACGGCCGAACCGGCGAGCGCGCCGGCACCGACGCCGCGCATGAAGTCGCGGCGGGAAAACATGTTGCTGGGCATGGGAGCACTCCGGGCGATGAATGGCCGGGAGTGTGGTCAGCGCGGGTGACACACCGATGACGGATTGTTGACGACAGCTTCAGCCAGGCGACACGCCGCTGTCACACGCGCGCTCTATCGTCCGGGGCAATGTCGTCACCTTCCGGAATCTGCCCGATGAACAAGTTCCTTCTGGCGCTCTGCGCCGCCTTCTCGATCGCCCTGCCCGCCCACGCCGTCACGCTGGAAAGTGCCACGCTGAACGGCAACCTGCTTGACGCCTCGTTCAGCACACCGTCGCTCATCGCGCTCGACATTTCGCTGCTGAACAACGATCCGCTGAGCTTCAGCTTCGTGCTCGACGCCGACGACATCACGGCCGGCGGCGTCGATGTGAACGCCATCCTGCGCGACGTCAGCGGCTTCGGCATCGGATCCTTCACGCTGACCACCGGCGGCGCACCGATTTCGGTGGTGACCGGTTCGCTGCTGGCGACCACGGTGAATGGTGATCTGCTGACCAGCGACTACTTCGCCGGCGCACCGGTGGCCGAGTTCTACTTCGGCAACCCCTTCCTCGAGGATGGTCTGGTCGACTGGCGCATCGGCTTTTCCGGCCTCTCCGCCGGTGACCGCTTCACGCTCGACCTCGCCACCACCCCCGCCGTGCCCGAACCGCGCGAATGGATGCTCATGCTCGCCGGCATCGGCTTGATCGGCGTCAGCGCCGCACGTCGCCTGAACCGCTGACCCGCGACGCGCGCCGTCGCCTTCGCCTTCGCCTTCGCGATCCGTGGATCGCTCCTACGAGAACATCGCCCTCGCGACCACCTTCGCCCGGTGCAAAACCCGTAGGAGCGATCCATTGATCGCGAATGCCCCACGTCGATCCAGCGGCATCACCTTGCCAACCGCCGATTCGCGATCAGTGGATCGCTCCTACCAGACATCGCTCTCGCGACCACCGCGACCCGGTGCCGCCCCCTGTAGGAGCGATCCATTGATCGCGAATGCCCCACGTCGATCCAGCGGCATCACCTTGCCAACCGCCGATTCGCGATCAGTGGATCGCTCCTACCAGACATCGCTCTCGCGACCACCGCGACCCGGTGCCGCCCCCTGTAGGAGCGATCCATTGATCGCGAATGCCCCACGTCGATCCAGCGGCATCACCTTGCCAACCGCCGATTCGCGATCAGTGGATCGCTCCTACCAGACATCGCTCTCGCGACCACCGCGACCCGGTGCCGCCCCCTGTAGGAGCGATCCATTGATCGCGAATGCCCCACGTCGATCCAGCGGCATCACCTTGCCAACCGCCGATTCGCGATCAGTGGATCGCTCCTACCAGACATCGCTCTCGCGACCACCGCGACCCGGTGCCGCCCCCTGTAGGAGCGATCCATTGATCGCGAATGCCCCACGTCGATCCAGCGGCATCACCTTGCCAACCGCCGATTCGCGATCAGTGGATCGCTCCTACCAGACATCGCTCTCGCGACCACCGCGACCCGGTGCCGCCCCCTGTAGGAGCGATCCATTGATCGCGAATGCCCCACGTCGATCCAGCGGCATCACCTTGCCAACCGCCGATTCGCGATCAGTGGATCGCTCCTACCAGACATCGCTCTCGCGACCACCGCGACCCGGTGCCGCCCCCTGTAGGAGCGATCCATTGATCGCGAATGCCCCGCGTCGATCCAGCGGCATCACCTTGCCAACCGCCGATTCGCGATCAGTGGATCGCTCCTACCAGACATCGCCCTCGCGACCACCTTCGCCCGGTGCAAGACCTGTAGGAGCGATCCATTGATCGCGAATGCCCCGCGTCGATCCAGCGGCGTCACCTTGCCACCCGCCGATTCGCGATCAGTGGATCGCTCCTACCAGACATCGCCCTCGCGACCACCTTCGCCCGGTGCAAGACCGGTAGGAGCGATCCATTGATCGCGAATGCCCCGCGTCGATCCAGCGGCATCACCTTGCCACCCACCGATTCGCGATCAGTGGATCGCTCCTACCAGACATCGCCCTCGCGACCACCTTCGCCCGGTGCAAGACCGGTAGGAGCGATCCATTGATCGCGAAAGCCCCGCGTCGATCCAGCGCCGTCACCTTGCCACCCACCGATTCGCGATCAGTGGATCGCTCCTACCAGACATCGCCCTCGCGACCACCGCGACCCGGCGCCGCCCCCTGTAGGAGCGATCCATTGATCGCGAATGCCCCGCGTCGATCCAGCGCCGTCACCTTGCCAACCGCCGATTCGCGATCAGTGGATCGCTCCTGCAAGAACATCGCCCTCGCGACCACCGCGACCCGGCGCCGCCCCCTGTAGGAGCGATCCATTGATCGCGAATGCCCCGCGTCGATCCAGCGGCGTCACCTTGCCACCCACCGATTCGCGATCAGTGGATCGCTCCTACCAGACATCGCCCTCGCGACCACCGCGACCCAGCACCGCCCCCTGTAGGAGCGATCCATTGATCGCGAAAGCCCCGCGCCAATCCAGCGCCGTCACCTTGCCACCCACCGATTCGCGATCAGTGGATCGCTCCTACCAGACATCGCCCTCGCGACCACCGCGACCCGGCGCCGCCCCCTGTAGGAGCGATCCATTGATCGCGAATGCCCCGCGTCGATCCAGCGGCGTCACCTTGCCACCCACCGATTCGCGATCAGTGGATCGCTCCTACCAGACATCGCCCTCGCGACCACCTTCGCCCGGTGCAAGACCGGTAGGAGCGATCCATTGATCGCGAAAGCCCCGCGTCGATCCAGCGGCATCACCTTGCCAACCGCCGATTCGCGATCAGTGGATCGCTCCTGCAAGAACATTGCCCTCGCGACCACCGCGACCCGGCGCCGCCCCCTGTGGAATCAGTGGGTCGCTTCTGCAAAGAATTTCACCCCCGGCCGAGCCACTGTTTCAGCAGTGCCCTGGCCGGGGCGCTGACGCGGGGGGCGATGGCGATCTTCGCCTGATCGGCGGGAGCGGGGTCGAGGCGGACGCGGAACTTCATCAGCTCGTCGCGGCGGAAGGCGTTGATCTTGACCTCGTCACCCGGCTGGCGGCGCTTGAGCAGGTTGTCGAGCGAGCCGGCGGTGATGCGCAGGTTGTCGAGCGCGACCAGCACGTCGCCGGCAGACAAGCCGGCGCGCTGTGCGGCGCCGTGGTCGAGCACCTGGGTGAGCTTCACGGTGTCGCCCTCGTTGGCGGTCTTCACACCCAGCACCGGCGCGGTGCCGGCGGCTTCGAAGGCGAGCTCGATGCCGACTGCGCGCAGCAGGTCGTCGAGCGGCAGATCTTCCGTGCCTTCGGTCGCCTCGGCGAAAAACTTCTTCAGCTTCAGCCCGCTCACCGCTTCGGCGGCGCGGCGCACGCCGTCTTCCGGCACGCCGATACCGGTCTGGCCATGTTCGAGCCACAGGCGGCGCATCACATCGTCGAGCGATGCGGCGCCGCGCGTCTTGCTGCGCAGCGTGAGATCGAGCGCCAGCGCGACCAGCGCGCCCTTGGTGTAGTAACTGACGATGGCATTGGGCGCGTTTTCGTCCTGCCGGTAGTACTTCACCCAGGCGTCGAACGACGAATCGGCCAGGCTCTGCTTGAGCCGGCCGCCGCCGCGCATCACCTGGGTGACGGTCTTGGCCAGCAGCTTGAAGTAGTCGTCCTGCGTGATGACGCCCGAGCGCACCAGCGCCAGATCGTCGTAGTACGACGTGAAGCCTTCGAAGGCCCACAGCAGGCGCGTGTAGTTTTCGCGCGAGAGGTCGTAGGGCTCGAACGCGGCCGGCTTGATGCGCTTGATGTTCCACGAGTGGAAATACTCGTGGCTGCACAGGCCGAGAAAGCCGCGATACGCGTCCGACATCGCACTGGCGCCGGGCGCCGGCAGGTCATTGCGCGAACACAGCAGCGCGGTGCTCGACCGGTGTTCCAGCCCGCCGTAGCCGTCGCCGACCGCCATGACCAGAAACACATAGCGCTCGAACGGCGCCGGCTCGCCGAACAGCCGGATCTGCCACTCGCAGATGCGGCGCAGGTCTTCGCACAGGCGCGCGGCGTCGATGTCGTGGTGGCCGGTGATCGCCACCTCGTGCGGCACGCCGCAGGCCTTGAAGGTGTGCAGCGCGAAGCTGCCCATTTCGACCGGGTGATCGATCAGCTCGTCGTAACCCGCCGCGCGGTACAGCCCGAAGCCGTGCCGCCTGGCACCGGCCCGCCCGCCCGCTTCGGGCAGCGTCGTCGCCACTCGCCATTCCTTGTAGGTGCGCCCGGCCGGCGGGCGGATGTCCACCTCGCACGGCTGCTGCTCGGCGCCGTGCACCATCAGGAACACGCTGGCGCCATTGAAGAAGCCGTGCGTGGTGTCGAGATGCGCGGCGCGCACCGACAGGTCCCACGCATACACGTCGTAGCGCACGCGCAGCACACCCTCGCACGGCGCGGCCTGCCAGGTGTGCTTGTCGATCTTGGTCAGCGGCACCGCACGGATGCCGTCGCGCGCTTCGATGCGCACGATGTGGCGCGCGAATTCGCGAATCATGTAGCTGCCGGGAATCCAGGCCGGCAGCGACAATCGCTGGCCGTCGGGCGCCGGGTGGGCGATATCGATCTCGACCTCGAACAGGTGGGCCTCGGGATGGCTGGGCGTGATGCGGTAGCGGACGGCGCTCATGTCGGATGGCTGACGTGGAAACAGATGCGATTTGACCACAGCGCCGGCCTGCCGCGTCACCGCAGTGCGACCGGATCAGGTCCGCATCGTCCTACACGGGGTGTCGGCTGCACCGACAGGCAGCACCGCCCCGCCCGCCTACAGTGATGCCATGGCTGAAGCGCAAGCCTGAAGCCACCCTACTTACGCAAGGAGAACACGCATGAACACCCTCACCGACAACCCGCAACGCCGCACCCTGATGACGCCGGCCTTCCGCCTCGCCAGCGCCGCCGCCCTCGCGCTGACGCTCGCCGCCTGCGGTCAGCCCGATCAGGACGCGACCATCGGCCAGAAGCTCGACACCGCCATCGCCGCCACCGAGAAGAAGGCCGACGAACTGGGCGAACGCGCCGAAGCCGCTGCCGACCGGGCGCAGGCCGATGCCGCAGAAGCGACGCGCGACGCGCGCGTATCAGCCGGTGAAACCACTGCCCAGATGGGCGACTTCATCGACGACGCAGCCATCACGGCCGCCGTGTCGGCCCGCCTCGCCGGCGACCCGGATCTGAGCGCCATCAAGATCGACGTCGACACCCGCGACGGCAAGGTCACGCTGAGCGGCCCCGCTCCGACCGAAGCCGCCCGCGCCCGCGCCGCCGAACTGGCCATTTCGGTCAAGGGCGTGCTCGGCATCGACAACCAGCTGGTCGTGACCGCCGGCTGACACCGCGACAGATCGCCAGTCGCGCGCAGACCGATCGGCACCGCCCCGGTCGCGGCTGAAACGACGTCCTGACTCATTTTCCTGCCCGAGGAGAGATGACATGCCGAACGTTCAGACCCGCGGCCAGGTGGCCGCCCCGCCCAACGCACCCCTCGCCGGCGCTCGTGCTTCGCTCGCGCGCTGCACGGGTGCCGCGCTGCTGGGCCTGATGCTCAGCGCCTGCGGACCGAAGGAAGAACCGGTGGCGCTCAGCGAGCCCACGATCGACAAGGAACTGGCGGTCGTGCTGAACCAGACCGAACAGGTCGCTGAAGACGTCAAGGCACAAGCCGGGCGCGTCGCATACGAAGCCGACATCGACGCCGCGGCCGAACGCCGCGCCGCCATCCGGCGCGACGCACTACGTGCGCGTGCCGAAGCCGAACGCGAGGCTGCCGAAGCGGCAAAGGCGGGGTTGGCGACCGAAGCGCGGCCCGATTTGCTGCCAAACTCGCTGTCCGATTCACGGCCCGATTCACGACCCGACTCCCGCCCCTCTTCCCCGCCGCAGTTGCCCCCCGCGTCGACGTCAGACCCGCAAGCAGCCGCCATGGCCGCCGACGATCTGCCGCCGACCGCGGCCGGACAACCCGCCGACGCCGCCCCGCCGGTCGACGACGCCGTCATCACCGCACAGATCGAAGCATTGATCGAGAAAGATGCCGAACTGGCCGCGCTCGACATCGACGTCGCAACCCTGGACGGCAAGGTCATCCTCAGCGGCACCGCCCCCTCCGAAGCCCTGCGCGCCCGCGCCGCCGAACTGGCCGTGACGATAGACGGGGTGATCGGAATCCTGAATCAGGTCATCGTGAAACCGGCATGACCCAGGGCGGATGCGCTGAACGGTGCGATGGAGTCGAAGACCGGACGTTGAATGAAGGCCCGCCCAGTGCGGGCCTTTTCGTTTCTCGCTGCAAAAACCGCAAATTGAAGTAGCCAGCTTCAATAAACCATTGAAACCAATAAAAAATTCGTCCCAGGCCCATCTGACTTGCACGGTTGACATCGGTCGCTACGACTTCCTGACTCCGCCGCACGGGTTCTTGCCGCCGAAGATACAAGTGCGTCGGCACACTCCGTCTGCAATTCTCGGGCGCTCTACACCTTCAAGGTCGGCTTCACCCGTTACCCTCTCACCTCGCCTGCTTTCCTGCCTGCACATTTTCCCGCCCGTTACCGGGCGCGCGGCAACGCTGAATACCGGGCTCGTGGCGAACGTTTACCCAGGCAGTAATCTCACCGGCTAAAGTTCGCTGCATTGCCAAGCCGCACTGTCCCCGCTCAATACAGTCATGCCTCATTCAAAAGACACCTACCGCCGGCCCTCTGATGCCCCGAGTGTCGCCGTCCGGGAGGACACCATCGAATACGGCTTCATCGGCAAACTCCAGAACCTCAAGTACGAATATCGCGAAGACATCCGCGACCGTGCAGCGCTGGAGAAGAACTTCCGCGAAAAATTCGAAGCCCTGAACCGCGTCCGCCTTACCGATAGCGAGTTCGCCCGCCTGCTCGATGAGATCGTCACCCCGGATGTCTTCGCCGCTGCGAAGACCCTGCGCGGCATCAATGCCTTCACTCGCGACGACGGCACGCCGCTGAACTACACCCTGGTGAACCTCAAGGACTGGTGCAAGAACCACTTCGAGGTAATCAACCAGCTGCGCATCAACACGGACAACAGCCACCGCCGCTACGACGTCATCCTGCTCATCAACGGCGTGCCCTGCGTGCAGATCGAGCTGAAGACCCTCGGCGTCAACCCGCGGCGCGCGATGGAACAGATCGTCGAATACAAGCACGACCCCGGCAACGGCTACACCAAAACGCTGCTCTGCTTCATGCAGCTCTTCATCGTCAGCAACCGCGACCGCAGCTACTACTTCGCCAACAACAACGCCCGCCACTTCGCGTTCAATGCCGATGAGCGCTTCCTGCCCATCTATGAGTTTGCGGACGAGGACAACAGCAAGATCACCCATCTCGACGCCTTCGCCGAGCGCTTCCTGAAAAAATGCGATCTCGGCCAGACCATCAGCCGCTACATGGTGCTGCTTGCCGGCGAGCAGAAGCTCATGATCATGCGGCCCTACCAGGTCTATGCCGTGCAACACATGGTGAAGTGCATCGACGAGGACAACGGCAACGGCTACATCTGGCACACCACCGGCAGCGGCAAGACGCTCACCTCCTTCAAGGCGTCCACCCTGCTGAAGGAAAACGAGCACATCCACAAATGCGTCTTCGTCGTGGACCGCAAAGACCTCGACCGCCAGACGCGGGAGGAATTCAACAAGTTCCAGGAAGGCTGCGTCGAAGAAAACACCAACACCGCCGCCCTTGTGCGCCGCCTGCTTTCCGAGGACTACGCCGACAAGGTCATCGTCACCACCATCCAGAAGCTCGGCCTCGCGCTGGACGAAAACAGCACGCGCAACAAGCAGCGAACCCGAAACGGCCAGGCGACCTACAAGGAACAGCTCGGAGCCCTGAAGGACAAGCGCGTCGTCTTCATCTTCGACGAATGCCACCGCTCGCAGTTTGGCGAGAATCACAAGGCCATCAAGGCGTTCTTCCCCAGGGCGCAGCTCTTCGGCTTCACCGGCACGCCCATCTTCGACGCCAATGCCTCCTTGCAGAAGATCGAGGACACCCAGGCCTCCATGCGCACCACGGCGGACCTGTTCCAGAAGCAGCTCCACGCCTACACCATCACCCACGCCATCGAGGACGGCAACGTCCTGCGCTTCCACATCGATTACTTCAAGCCGGAGGGCTCAGCTGCCAGCACTCACCCACCGAAACCCGGCGAGGCCATCGCCAAGAAAGCCGTCATCGAAGCCATTCTTTCCAAGCACGATGCTGCCACCGGCGGACGCCGCTTCAACGCCATTCTCGCCACCGCGTCCATCAACGATGCCATCGAATACCACACGCTGTTCAAGACGATGCAGGCGGACAAACAAGCTGCCGACTCCGACTTCAAGCCGCTGAACATCGCCTGTGTCTTCTCCCCGCCTGCCGAGGGCGACGCGGACGTGAAGCAGATTCAGGAAGACCTGCCGCAGGAGCAGGCGGACAACGAAGAAGACCCCGAGGGCAAGAAAGCCGCGCTCAAGGCCATCCTCGCCGATTACAACGCCCGCTACGGCACCAACCACCGCCTGAGCGAGTTCGACCTCTACTACCAGGATGTGCAAAAGCGCATCAAGGACCAGCAGTGGCCCAATGCCGACTACCCGGCCGCGCAGAAGATCGACATCACCATCGTCGTGGACATGCTGCTCACCGGCTTCGATTCCAAGTTCCTGAACACGCTCTACGTGGACAAGAATCTCAAGCACCACGGCTTGATCCAGGCCTTCTCACGCACCAACCGCGTGCTCAACGGCAGCAAGCCCTACGGCAACATCCTCGACTTCCGCCAGCAGCAGGACGCCGTAGATGCCGCCATCGCCCTCTTCTCCGGGGAGAAAACCGGCGAGCAGGCACGGGAAATCTGGCTCGTCGACAAGGCGCCTGTGGTCATCCAGAAGCTGGAAACCGCCGTGCAGAAGCTGGACGACTTCATGCAGTCCCAGGGCCTCGAATGCACCCCCTCCGCCGTCGCCAACCTGAAGGGCGACGAGGCCCGCGCCGCCTTCATCACGCACTTCAAGGAAGTCCAGCGGCTCAAGACCCAGCTCGACCAATACACCGACCTCACCGGGGACAACAAAGCCGCCATCGAACAGGTGCTGCCCGATGAGAGCCTGCGCGGTTTCAAAGGCCAGTATCTGGAAACCGCCAAGCAGCTCAGGGCGAAGCAGGGCAAGGGCGGCACGGAAGGTGATGGCCCCGGCGCCGAGAAAGAAGTGGATCAGCTCGATTTCGAGTTCGTCCTCTTCGCCTCGGCCGTCATCGACTACGACTACATCATGGGCCTCATCGCCAGGTTCTCGGAGAAAGGGCCGGGCAAGTCGAAGATGACCCGCGAGGAACTGATCGGCCTCATCAGCGCCGACGCCAAGTTCATGAATGAGCGCGACGACATTGCCGAGTACATCGGCACGTTGAAGGCCGGCGAAGGCCTCTCCGAGACTGCCATCCGCGACGGCTACACCCGCTTCAAGGCCGAGAGAAGCGCCAAGGAATTGGCCGCCATCGCCGCGGAACACGGCCTCGCCACCGCCGCACTGCAAACCTTTGTGGACGGCATCCTTGACCGCATGATTTTCGATGGCGAGCAGCTCGGCGACCTCATGGCCCCGCTGGACCTCGGCTGGAAAGCTCGCGCCCAGGCAGAGCTCGCTCTGATGAAAGAACTTCACCCCCTTCTCATCAAACGCGCCGGTGGCCGTGACATTTCAGGACTCAGCGCATATGAGCAGTAAGACGAGAACCTCTGCCGCGAAGGAAGAGGCAAGGTCCGTGCTGGTGCCGAAGCTGCGGTTTCCGGAGTTTCGGGGGGCAAGGGGCTGGCAGTTTGCCCCCCTGCATCAATTGGCAACTCGTGCCAAGCAGAAAAATCGCGATGAAAAGATAACCCGCGTATTGACGAACTCAGCCGAATTTGGCGTGGTGGATCAGCGTGATTTCTTTGACAAAGACATTGCCACTCAAGGAAATCTGGAAAGCTACTACGTCGTTGAGCTGGGTAGTTATGTTTACAACCCGCGTATCTCTGCAACAGCGCCTGTTGGCCCCATTTCTAAAAACAAAATCGGCACTGGAGTCATGTCGCCGCTGTACACCGTCTTTAAGTTCAAAGACGACAGCAACGACTTATATGAGCATTACTTCAAGACGACCGGCTGGCACACCTACATGCGGCAAGCATCCAGTACTGGTGCGCGGCATGATCGGATGGCCATCTCCAGTGAAGACTTTTTGGCCATGCCGTTGCCTGTTTCGGCACCAGAGGAACAGCAAAAAATCGCCGAGTGCCTGAGTTCGGTAGACGAGCTTATCGCCGCTCAAGCGCGGAAAGTGGACGCGCTCAAGACCCATAAAAAAGGGCTGATGCAGCAGCTTTTCCCCCGCGAAGGCGAAACCCAACCCCGCTTCCGTTTCCCTGAATTTAGAAAGGCTGGGGAGTGGGTGCGAATGAGCATTCAAGAAATGATCGACCAGCAGTTCATCGCAGGGCATCTTGATGGGAACCACGGTGAGCTATACCCGAAGGCAGAGGAGTTCTCCAAGAACAAGGAAGGAATTCCTTACATCACCGCGAATGACTTCATTAATGGTAGTGTCGATTTTTCGAGATGCAAACGACTTCCGGTTGAACGCGCACGTCTATTTAAGAAAGGAGTCGCGAAAAACGGGGACATTCTCTTTGCCCACAACGCGACGGTCGGGCCAGTTGCAAAACTGAGCACGGCGGAGGAATTTGTCATTCTGAGTACCACTGCCACCTATTTCAGGTGCAATGCCAAGGACCTATCGAATGACTTTCTAAAGTCTGCATTATCTAGCCCTGACTTCGTTGCGCAGTATTCGCGTGTGATGTCCCAATCAACGCGAGATCAAATTCCAATCACAACGCAGCGGAAGCTTGAGCTTCAGATTCCGAAACCTCCTGAACAACAACGCATCGCCTCGTGCCTCAGCAGTCTCGAGGCCCAGATGATTGCCGAGGCGCATAAGCTCGAATTCCTCAAGACTCATAAGAAAGGTCTGATGCAGCAACTTTTCCCGTCGCCGGAAGAGGTCGATGCATGAGGGCCAAACCAAAAATCCATCGCCTAAAGGACCTTCGAAAACTGGTCGCGCGGCTACGAGATGATTTAAACAATCCCACGAAGCCGACGCAACTCGTCCTTCTTTACGCCTACAACCGCACAGGCAAGACGAGGCTTTCGATGGAGTTCAAGGACACCGGAAAGCGCAAGACGAAGAAGAATCCGCAGGGTCACGCCGACACCCTGTATTTCAATGCCTACACCGAAGATCTATTCACCTGGGAGAACGATCTTGACGGTGATGCTGTTCGGGTACTGCAGCTCAATGCCCGCTCCACATTCTTCAACGGACTGAAGGACCTCGCGCTGGACGAAACGATTGCGGGCTATCTCGACCGTTACGCCGACTTCGATTTCGACATTGATTACACCAACTGGAAGATCAGTTTTTCTAAAGAGGTTCTGCGGCAAAGACCGGGCGCGGAGCCTGAGCGAATCATCGAGACGAACATCAAGATTTCCCGCGGCGAGCAGAACATCTTCATCTGGTGCCTCTTCATGGCCATCTGCGAGCGGATGCTCGATGGCCACGTCTCGTATCAGTCGAACAAATATCTCTACATCGACGACCCCATCTCCTCACTGGACGACAACAACGCCATCGCCGTCGCCTGCGACCTCGCCCAGCTCCTGCGCCGGGCTGCAAGCCGCAAAGACCAGAACGGCGCTCCCGCGCCCATCAAGGTGGTTTTCTCCTCCCATCACGCCCTTTTCTTCAACGTGATGTGCAATGAAATCGGCAGGGCGAAAGAGGGGGAGCCGAAAGTGACTCACAAGCGCTACTTCTTGCACCGCCCGAACGGAGACGGCGCCTACACCCTGCGCGCCACGGAAGACACGCCGTTCTTTCATCACGTCGCGTCACTCGCTGAGCTGCAATTAGCGGCGGCCCCCGGCACCGGCAAGCTCTACACCTTCCACTTCAACGCCCTGCGCAGCATCATGGAAAAAACCGCGTCGTTCTTCGGGCACGCGGACGTTTCCTTCTGCCTCAAGGCGCTGAACAACGAAGAAGACATGGCGCTCTACAACCGCGCCCTGAACCTTCTCAGCCACGGCAAGTACGCCATCCACGAACCGACCGAAATGGGCGAGGACAACAAAGATCTGTTCCGGCGCATTCTGGAAGACTTTGTCACCAAGTTTCAGTTTGACCTGCCGGAGCTTTTGGCGGCAGCGCCTGCTGCAGCGGCCCCTGTACCGGCGCCCGCACCATGAACGACCTGATTCTCTACACCACAGAAGACGGTCGCAGCCAGATCAAGCTGCTGGCGCAGGAGCAAACCGTCTGGCGGACGCAGTTGGAGATGGCGGAACTGTTTGATGCCACCAAACAGAACATCTCGCTGCACCTGAAGAACGTCTTCGAGGACGGAGCGTTGGACGCGGCGGCAGCTGTCAAGGAATCCTTGACAGCTACCCCTTGGTTCACACGGCCTGCAACTACCGAGAAATCCTCGGTAGTTCAGAAGGAACAGTCATGAGTGAACTGTCCACTTTCCACACAGACATCAAGGCCATCCTGGAGCAGGCGCGCAACAAGGCGCGGTCGGCCGTGAACTCTGCGATGGTGGAAGCGTACTGGCGGATCGGCCAGCGCATCGTGCAGGAAGAGCAACAGGGCAGTAACCGTGCCGCCTATGGCGAGCGGCTGCTGGCCAACCTCTCCCAGGCGCTTTCGGCCAGTTTGGGCAAGGGCTTTTCGTATGCCAACCTGCGCAACTTCCGCCAGTTCTACCTGACCTACCCCGATCCGGAGATTTGCTACACGGTGTGTAGCAAATTGAGCTGGAGCCACAACCGGCTGATCATGCGGGAGGAAGACGCCAAGGCCAGGGCCTACTACCTGGCCGAGAGCGCGGCTCAGCAATGGACCGTGCGCCAGTTGGAGCGCAACCTCCAGAGCCGCAGTTTTCAGCGCCTGTTGTCATCACAAGGCAGCCAAAGTGAAACCCGCCCACGGCGATCTGAATCCTTGGGTGATTTCATCAAGGACCCCTACGTCCTGGAGTTCCTGCAGCTGCCGGAAGCGGGGCAGCTCAAAGAAAGCGACCTGGAACAGGCCATCATCGACGAGCTGCAGAAGTTCCTGCTGGAGCTGGGCAAGGGCTTCTCGTTTGTGGCGCGGCAGATGCGCATCAGCACGGAGACCAGCCACTTCTTCATTGACCTGGTCTTCTACAACTACCTGCTCAAGTGCTTTGTCATCATCGACCTGAAGACGGGCAAGCTCACCCACCAGGACATTGGCCAGATGGACATGTATGTACGCATGTTCGACGACCTGAAGCGCGGCGAGGACGACAACCCGACCATCGGCATCATTCTGTGCGACAGCAAGGACGAAACGGTGGTCAAGTACTCGGTGATTCAGGAGAGCCAGCAACTCTTTGCCTCCAAGTACCAGCGCATCTTGCCCACCGAGGAAGAATTGATCGCGGAGATCGAGCGCGAGAAGCGCTTGATCGGGGAGCGCAGCCATGCACAGCCCTTATCCGACGAACCAGCCGAACCAGACGACAACGCCCCATGACCGAACAAAACCAGAAACAACTGGGCAACACCCTGTGGAGCATCGCCGACCAACTGCGCGGGGCGATGGATGCGGACGACTTCCGCGACTACATGCTCTCCTTCCTGTTCCTGCGCTACCTCTCCGACAACTACGAGACGGCGGCGAAGAAGGAACTGGGGCGGGACTACCCGGATGTGGGCGGTGATGCCCGCAAGGTGCCGCTGGCGCTCTGGTATGCCAACAACGTGGACGACATTCCGGCGTTCGAGAAGCAGATGCGGCGCAAGGTGCATTACGTCATCCAGCCCGCGCACCTGTGGAACAGCATCGCCAACCTGGCCCGCACGCAGAACGCGGAGCTGCTGAACACGCTGCAGGCGGGCTTCAAGTACATCGAGACGGAATCCTTCGAAAGCGCCTTCCAGGGCCTGTTCTCCGAGATCGATCTGAGTTCTCCCAAGCTGGGCAAGAAGTACGAGGACCGGAACGCCAAGCTCTGCACCATCATCCAGAAGATCGCCGAAGGGCTGGCGGAATTCTCAACGAACATCGACGCGCTGGGCGATGCCTATGAATACCTGATCGGCCAGTTTGCCGCCGGCTCCGGCAAGAAGGCGGGCGAGTTCTACACTCCGCAGCAGATTTCCGACATCCTCTCCGCCATCGTCACGCTGGACAGCCAGGAGCCGAAGACCGGCACGAAGAAGCGGCTGGACAGCGTGATGGACTTTGCCTGCGGCTCCGGCTCGTTGCTGCTCAATGTGCGCAAGAAGGTGGCCAAGGCCGGCGGCACCATCGGCAAGATCTACGGCCAGGAAAAGAACATCACCACCTACAACCTCGCGCGCATGAACATGCTGCTGCACGGGGTGAAGGACACGGAGTTCGACATCTTCCACGGCGACACCCTGCTCAACGAGTGGGACATGATGCGCGAGCAGAACCCGGCCAGGAAGCCGAGCTTCGATGCCGTCGTCGCCAACCCGCCCTTCAGCTACCGGTGGGATCCCACCGACGCGCTGGCCGACGACGTGCGCTTCAAGAGCCACGGCCTCGCCCCCAAATCCGCCGCCGACTTCGCCTTCCTGCTGCACGGTTTCCACTTCCTGAAAGACGAAGGCGTGATGGCGATCATCCTGCCCCACGGCGTGCTCTTCCGTGGCGGCGCCGAGGAACGCATCCGCACCAAGCTGCTCAAGGACGGCCACATCGACACCGTCATCGGCCTGCCCGCAAATCTTTTCTACTCCACAGGCATCCCGGTCTGCATCCTCGTGTTGAAGAAGTGCAAGAAGCCCGACGACGTGCTCTTCATCAACGCCGCCGATCACTTCGTGAAAGGCAAGCGCCAGAACCAACTGAGCGCTGAGCACATCGCCAGGATCGTCGACACCTACCAATTCCGGAAGGAAGAGCCCCGCTACTCCAGAAGAGTGGACATGGCGGAGATCGAGAAGAACGATTTCAACCTGAATATCTCGCGCTACATCAGCACGGCGGTGGGCGAGGCTGAAGTCGATTTGCAGGAAATCAATGCCGAGCTGGTCACCCTGGCGCAGAAAATCAAGGATGCGCGGGACAAACACAATGCCTTCCTCAAGGAACTGGGCCTGCCCGCCTTGCCGTGAAGCTCAAGGCGTTACCGGTTTCCTTTCGATCACTCCGGGGAACGAACAATACGGGACAGCCCACGCCCGGCCGGCAAGCGGCTGTATCGCAACGGCGGCAACGGCACGATCAACGGCTACGCTGCCACGAAGTACACCGGCGACTGTGTGCCGTGCGACCAGCGCACCCGATGTCTGCGCACGCCGGACACGACCAAGGTAAGACAGGTCGCCTTCTTCCGGGGCATGTGTAATGGCGATGAATCCCGCACCGACGGGATGAAGCGGCGCATCGGCTCCGAGCACGGCAAGCAGATGATCGGCGCGCGCTTTGCCAGGGTCGAACCGGTGTTCGGAAACCTGCGACACAACAAGCGGCTCGACCGCTTCACGCTGCGCGCGCGCAGCAAGGTCGATGGGCAATGGAAGCTCTATTGCATGGCGCACAACATCGAAGAGCTCGGGCACCATGGGTACGCGAATTAGGTAAGCTGGCGGGCAGGGAAGCGCCCCGATCGGGCCACGCAGAAGTCGCCCTGTAAAGGGCGTCAGGAGACGACGATGAAACCGCTGAAACGGGATTGATGCGATGAAGAATGAATTCAAGCCGGCAAAGGCCGGACGCAGCAACTTGCCCCGGGGTGGAGTTCTTCTACAGCGGCGTTAGCAGTCCTTCAATTGGCGATCGAACGTCTACTGAAGCCAGGGCGATTCACTGCTGACCTTGAACTCGCTCCAGAGCGCCTTCTGACAACGAGGCAAATCATAAGTCGAGGGCCAAGGCGACCCGCGTCCGAAGAGCCGGTAGCAGCTCGCCGGCGAACCACGGGTGCTGCGCCAGCCAGCGATTGTTGCGCGGGCTCGGATGCGGCAGGGGCCACACCGCTGGTCCATAGCGGCGCCAGTTTGCGACGGTTTCGGTCACCGGGATACTGGACGCGAGGCCGAGGTGCCAGATGTGAGAGTAAGCGCCCAGCAGCACGGTGAGTCCGAGACGCTCAAAGCCATCCATGAAGCGCGCGCGCCACAGCCGGGCGCATTCCGGTCGCGGCGGCAAGTCGCCCTGGGCACTCCGCCCGGGGTAGCAGAATCCCATCGGAAGGATCGCGAAGCGCGCCGGGTCGTAGAAGGTATCCTGATCAACGCCGAGCCAGTCCCGCAGCCGGTCGCCGCTGGCGTCGTCGAAAGGCACGCCGCTGGCATGGACACGGGCCCCCGGCGCCTGCCCAGCAATCAAGATTCGGGCCGAAGGGTGGTACTGGAACACCGGCCGCGGAGGGTGCGATAAGAGCGCGGCACAGTGGCTGCAGGTGGCCGCCTCCCAGATCAGTTGTCGCGCATCATCCATCTGCCATTCTCCTGCGGAAAGACCCGGGGTGCACTGCCGCCCCCCGGGCTTCCCCAACTAAGGCCTCAGGGTCGGGTAGCCCTGTACGAAAACCCGGTCCGTTGCTGCAGCCGGAACATGGCAGGACTTGCAGTCGGCCGAGTAGCTGGTCGCCACGTTGCGCCCCGGATTGTCCGCCTTGAACAGCGCCCACCCCCAGCCGTCGGCCCAGCCCGGATGGTCCTGGAAGCGCAGGTGCGCGTCCTTGATCATCACGAACCACACCGCCGGCGTGGTGCCCCAGAGCACCCGGTCACCGGTGGTGAGGGCGCCCCGCCCGAAGGCGCGGATCTCCTTGACCAGCGTCGCGCCGTCCGGAAAACGGCCGTGCTCACGGTAGTGGGCGACCGCTGCGGGATCCGCGTAGACGTCGTGCAGGCCGCGCGCCGCGGACTTCTCGTCGATGACCGCCCAGGACCCGAGATGCACGTAGTGGGTGCGAAAGTCCTTGGGCAGCGAGATTCCGCCCTGTGCGTCCACGTGCGGCGGCAGCCCTTCTGCACTCCACGCCGGGAGGTGCAGCAGTAGGCCTGCGACGAGGCCGGTGATGGTGCCCTTCATGGTCTCCTCCGACTCAGCGCGCTTCGAGGATCGGAGCGTAGAAGCGCGAGAACACCATGTCGGCGGTCGCGTTCTGCATGTGGCAGCCCGCGCAGGCGTCCTTGGGCGCCGCTGCCGCGGTGCGCACATAGGGCGGCGCGTTGTGGCCGAAGTTGAAGAAGCCCCAGCCCCGGGTGTCCTTGAAGCGCTTGCTGTCCTTGACCGAGATGTCGATGCCGTTGCGGGCCCCGGGGAAGTAGCCGCGCCCCGAGGGTTCGACCCGCGATCCGTCGCTTGCACGTCCCTCCAGGGTGAGCTGCAGCTCCTTCAGCATGATCGTACCCTCCGGCCACTGCCCGGTGCTCTTGTATGCGCGGAAGGCCTCCGGCTGCACATAGACGTTGTGGTACTCGGGAAACCCGGCCTTGCCGTCGTTGAGGGCGTGGGGGGTCAGCGGCGCGCCGAGGAAAATCCATTCGTGGTAGCCGCTGGGCAGCACCAGCTCGCCCTTGTCGGTCCATTGCGGACCGAAGGACTTCATCGATTGTGCGTGCGCGACGCCCGCGGCCGTGAGGCCGAGTCCGGCGATCAGAACGGCGGCGGCGGTGTGAGGGATGACTTTGTTCATGGCTGTTCTCCTTGGTGAGGATTCAGACCGGCACCGGCATGCGCGGCGCCGGATACGGGCTCAGATAGACACCGGCGGGAAGTCCACCTCGGTGCCGGCGACGTGATTGACGTAATTGGTGAGCAGGTTCAGCACCGCGTGGGCGATGACCTCGACGGTCAAGCCGTCGTCGAGACCGTCGCGGCGCAAGGTCTGCAGGTCGCCAGGGGCGAGCCGCGCACGCTGCTCGACGAGCTGGCGCGCAAAGCGGGCGATGGCGTGGTCGAGCGGCGAATCGGCTTGGCCGGCACGGGCCGCGGCGATCTGCTCGGGCTTCAATCCGGCGCCGCGGGCGATCGCGGTGTGGGCGCTGAGGCAGTACTGGCAGGCGTTGGCCTGGGCCACCGCCAGGGCGACGATCTCGCGTTGGTGAGCGCTCAGGCGGCCACTGGCGAGGATCTCGGACAGCGCCAGGTAGCCATTCAGGGCGGCTGGCGCGTGGGCCAGCGTGGCGATCAGATTGGGCAGCATGCCCAACTTGGCCCTGACTGCGGCGAGGGTGCTGGCAGTGTCCGAATCGGCTCGGGCGGGGTCGAGGGCGGGGATGTGGCTCATGTCGTTCTCCAGTCAGGTGCGAAAGTGCACGTGGCGGATTTTCGTCAAATGATCAATACTGAAGGAACCACATTGTCTCAAATTTGGTTCTTGGAGTATCAATGACCGACAGGCTGGCCGGACTGCTGAACCACTATTCGCTGAGCGCCCGGGTCTTTCATAGTGGCGCCCTGTGTGGCGCCAAGGGCTTCGACCGCGACCATGGCTACATTCACGTGCTTCGCCAGGGGCCGCTCGAGGTGAGCGCGGAGGTCCACCCGCCGATGCGGATCAACGAGCCGTGCCTGCTCTTCTACCCGCGCGGTGCGCCGCATCGCTTCCATGCGCCAGCTGCGGCGGGCGCGGATCTGGTGTGCGCGACAGTAGATTTGGGCAGCACCTCCGGCAACCCGCTTGCGTTGGCGCTGCCGGAGGTGTTGCGGATTTCGTTGGAGGAACTGCCAGAGCTCTCGACGACGCTGGATCTCTTGTTCGCCGAGGCCTTCGCGAATCATTGCGGTCGCCAGGCAGCGATCGATCGTCTCTGCGAATACCTGCTGATCCAGCTGCTGCGCTTCCTGATGGATCGGGGATTCGCCCACGGCGGTCTGCTCGCCGGACTCGCCGATCCGCGCCTCGCACGCGCGATCTCGGCAATGCACGAGGCGCCGGCCCAAGACTGGTCGCTGGAGGCGCTGGCCGACAGGGCCGGCATGTCACGGGCGCGTTTCGCTGCGCGCTTTCGCGAGGTCGTCGGCCAGACGCCTGGACACTACCTGGCTGCCTGGCGCATCAATGTGGCGTGTTCTCTGCTGCGCCAGGGTCGGCCGGTGGCGCTGGCAGCCGATCGCGTGGGCTATGCTAGCGCGCCCGCGCTGGCGCGCGCCTTCCGTGCCCATCTCGGCTGTTCCCCGAGCGAGTGGCTGGCCCAGCGCACTACGGCCTGAGTTGCGGCGCCGAGCACATTCGCGCCAGTAAGGCCTGTTACCTTCGCCTCTCCACATAGCTTGGCATACGACGAGCCGACTCCGTTCCAGATCACAGGGCGTTTGGCTTCACCCACTCCTAGCGTCGGGCGTGCCGCCCAGTTTGGAACACGTTCGGCGTCTTGCCGTCTCCAAGCGCGGGCCACCACGCCGACTTTCGCCAATACCCGAGAGCCTCAAGCAAGGCTCCCGGGTACTCAATATACCTAAGCTGAAACTCTGGCTTCGCCTTTCTCGACCTGCAGTCCCGCTTCGCTCCAGGCCTGCTTCCCGCCAGCAAAAACGGAAACATTGGTGTATCCGAGCTGCGTCAGGACGTTCGCTGCAATGTGCGAGTTCTGACACGTACTGCTCGCGCAGTAGACGACGACTTCCGCCGACCTGTCTGGCGCGACGCGAGGCGCCAGGACGCGCGCCTCGTCGTGCGGGAAGTGCCGGGCACCGGGGAGGTGCCAGTCGTTGAAGTACCTTGCCGGCAGTGCCTCAAGCAGCACCAAACCGGAATTTGCCTGCAGGCGGACCTCGAGTTCATTGCGGGTAACGATCTTGCTCATGGTGATCTCCTCGGGGATAGCAACTCCTATAGTTGCAAATGCAACCATAAACCCATGTAGTTGCACATGCAACTACATGCCGCTATGCTCTCTCTCATGACTGCCTCCCCCACCCCCCGCCAGATCGCATGGGCGCGCTTTGTCACCGCCCAAGCCATGCTGCTGGATCGCATAGAAGCTACCCTCGCTCGAAGCGAGTTGCCCCCGCTTGCCTGGTATGACGTCTTGTGGATCCTGGAGAACGCGCACGGTGGCTGCCTGCGGATGAGCGACCTCGCGCGCAAGGGGGTAATCTCGCGCAGCAACGTTACGCGCCTCACCGACCGTATGGAGAAGGCCGGCCTCGTCGTGCGCGCTGACTGTCCCGAGGACGGGCGCGGTACCACCTGCTCGCTAACCGATTCGGGACGAAGGATGCGCGCCCGAATGTGGCTGGTCTATCGGGGGCAGATCGACGAATTGTTCGGAAGCCAGATAAGTGCCGCTGAGGCGGCGTCGTTGGCGCAAATGCTTGAAAGAATCATCGAGAATCTTCGGGAGCTGCCATGAGCCCCTCGTGCCGAAGCAGTTACTGCTCCTCGCGCGGCGCCACCTCTTGCGCAGACGCCTCAAGAGCAGCTGATCGCGCCCGCCATCAGACTAGCGGGTTCCGGAAGCACGACGGTGAAATTCACAATGCATGTTTCGAACCCATCGTTTGCCGGTGCGCGGCAACGCCGAGCAGTGTCGGTTGAATCATTTTCTAGCGCTTTAAATGGACGATCGTAGACACGAGAGCTTGCTATATTTAGGACTTGATGAAATAGATCCAGATGAACTGCTGGCAGTCCTGAACAAGCAGAGAACAAGAGAGTATTTGGTCAAACATGATTTGTTTGACTCGGCGACCATAAAGGAATGGATTAAGGACAAAGTCGAAGTCGACCGAACAATCGGCTGCAGAGTTCGAGGCGTGATTTCAGGACAATCGTTGGCCGGATGGTGTGGGATACAACTCGAGAATGGAAAATACGAGATAGCAATCGTGTTAGACCCAAAGCACTGGGGAATTGGAGTAAGGGCATTCAGGGACGTAATGCACTGGGCAAAGGAATTAGGTCACGATGAGATATTTATTCATCTTCTGCGCACCCGACCTGCGTACAAATCATTAAACAAGATTGCAACAGGTGTATTCGAATCCGAGTGGCTCGGTGAGCAATTTACAACGTACCGAATATCTGTCAAACCGGGCCTGACATGCGGACAGTGAATGCTTGGTCCCGCGACGGTTTTTTGCGGTAGTGGCAGAAACTCTGTGTGTGCGGCGGGTTTTTGCGACTACGAACTCATCACGACTTCAAGGCGTCGCCTCATCGGAAGAGCGTCTTGCGGCGTTCGAGGCCCGCTCATCGGCCTCAGCGGTCATTCGCTGGCCACTGCCTGCACAGCCGCAATGCGCCAGTTGCCCGTCGCTCACTCGCTTGGCTGAGACGAGCGTCAGCTCCTCCATCGTGCGAACGAGACCTGACGACCAAAACCGGGGCGATTCAATGCTTTGAGAAAACGTGGTCACGCGGGGGATAAACCCTATTCGTTGGGTGTCATCAGTCACACATTGAGATGGCTTCGAGTCTAAACACATCGAAGGGCGAGATTTCCTCGCTCATTTTCACAACAGGAAATCCATTATGAAAACCTTCGATGTTCAAGCCATATCCCTTCATGTTTCTCAGCAACAGGCCTTCGCGTTCATTGCTGATGCGCAACATCTTCCCGATTGGGCCCAAGCCTTTGCTTCGGTGGAAGGGAAACGGGCGTTGATGCGAACTCCCTCCGGCAAGGTGGAAATTGATCTCGATGTACGTGCCTCATCGGAAACCGGGTCGATTGATTGGTACATGTCCTTCCCCGACGGCAGCGTTGCCGTTGCTTACTCGCGCGTTGTCGCGCTCGACCCCGACAACTGTGTATACAGCTTTGTCCTCACTCCGCCTCCCGTCCCTCTTGAACAGTTGGAAGGCGCCCTCGAAATGCAATCCAAAACGCTTACCGAGGAATTGGGCAATTTGAAGGGCATCCTTGAACGTGGGCAATAAATTGGGGCAAGAGTTAAGCGCCTTGGTTGCGGTCGCCAAGAAAGGCGACCGCAACGCATTGGAAGCACTCGTGCGGGCAGTACAACGGGACGTGTACAACCTTGCTGTGCGCTTCCTTTGGCATCCGCAGGATGCCGAGGATGCTACGCAGGAAATTTTGATCCGCGTTATCACTGGCTTGGCCGGTTTTGAAGGCAAAAGTAGCTTCCGCACCTGGGTTTACCGTGTAGCCAGCAATACTTTGCTGACGCAGGGGAAGAAGCGCATGGAACAGGCGGCTATGTCCTTTGAGGAGTTCGGAGAAGCGCTCAGTGACGGCCTGTCTGATCCTGCATTGAGCGTACATGACAATGTCGCCGAAGAGCTATTGCTTGAAGAAGTCAAAATCGGCTGCACCCACGCCATGCTGCTGTGCCTCGACCGCGACCACCGGTTTGCGTACATCCTGGGTGAAATCCTCGATCTGAATCATGTTGAGGGGGCGGAAATTCTGGAAATCACTCCCGCCGCATTCCGGAAACGGCTGTCACGTGCCAATGAGCGCATCACGTCATTCATGACTGCGCACTGCGGCTTGGTTGAGCCAAGCAATCCATGCCGGTGCAAGCTTAGAATCAATCGCGCGGTTGATCGCGGTCATGTGCGTCCCAAGGATCTGTGTTTTGCACATTCGCTTTCCCAAGCGAAGCGTTTCCCCGAGGTTTTGCACACGATTCGGCAACTCGAAGACAGTCGCCGCATCGCGGCACTGTACAGATCTCATCCGGAATTCGAGTCATCGTCGCCGTTTGTCGCATGGCTGACCAAACTCCTCGACGAGATGCCAGACCAGAATATTTCGTCCCTTCGGCCTCTCATACCGACGCTCTGACAATGAAACGCCACTCCGAGCACTTGAACTACCTCGTGGAATGCATGGCGTTTATTCAAGACCTGCGTGTCCGTGCCATGTTCGGCGGGTATGGCCTGTATCAGGACGATCTTATTTTTGCCATCGTCGTCAATGATGTCCTGTATCTGAAATCGGATGCCGCTATCAAGAACGAATTTACTCGCCGGGGTTTACAACCTTTCACTTACACCGTGCGGTCGGACAAGTTGGTGACCATGCAATATTTTGAAGCGCCTCCGGATGTATTCGAGCAACCAGAGATCATGCAAGAATGGACTCAAAAGGCTTGGGGTGCAGCCCTCAGAGCAAAGAAGCCGCGCGCCGCTGAGCTTGAACGTTGGGCGTCATGGAGAGCAGATCAATGAGCAAAGTGCCCGAGATGAGGCGGGTCGCAGTTTTTGGCAACGCTGGCGGCGGTAAATCAACACTGGCTCGGCAACTGGCCAGCATTACCGATTTGCCGCTGCACTCACTCGACACCATTAAATGCAAGCCTGGTGGCGGTGAGGTGCCTCACAACGAATACCTGCAGATTCATTCCGAACTTATACGCGGTGACGCGTGGATCATTGACGGGTTCGGCTGCGTGCCATCAGCCTGGGAGCGTTTCTCGGCTGCTGACACGTTGATCTACGTCGATCTACCGCTGTTCGCGCATTACGTCTGGGTGACAAAGCATCTTGTAAAGGGCTTAGTCGTCACGCCTGAGGGGTGGCCCGAGAACAGTCCGATATGGCGCGGCACATTGAACAGCTATCGCGTACTTCCGCTCTGTCATGAAAAATTGACACCCAAATATCGGCAGTTGGTTGCAGAGCAAGCCACTCAAAAGCGGGTGCATCACTTGAGATCGTCCAGCGCTATAAACGCTTTTGTCGGAGATGTTATTGATGAGTATTCGGGTATTCACTGAGCCGACGCCCAACAAGTCATTCCAGCGGACTGTCAAAAAGCTGCGCTTTTTGCCATCCGCTGAATTCGCACGCTAGGCGTTGCCACAGATTCGCATATGACCCGTCTCCTTCTCGGCCCCATCAAAAACCCTACGTGGAAAGACTTCTTCATCCGTGTAGGTGGTGCTCTCGCTTTCATCGTTGTTGTTATTCTTGTTGCGCAGGCGTTCATTCCCGAGAGCCAAGGTATCGCTGTCATTGTTGTATCGGCAGCACTGATCGCCTTTGGTGCGATCCAGGAGGTACGTCATAAGAGGCGCCGGAAGCAAACCAAACAAGGCAGCTCAAGAAAATGACGCCCAACCCGGCGCTCAACCTCGCTCCCTGGACGCTGGGCGACAAAGCTGCGCAGCTCAGGTTAGCTCTACGCAGACCGCATCGTTCATGCTCGCAGCCGCACGCCAGAATCAGACCAAGCGCAGCCTGAATTCACTGCATCCCCCACGGAATAAGCAATGATGACAACGCCGATGAGGTAAGCGTCCGACCGCCGCCGTCTTCCCTTCCCTGATCCAGCGCGTAATCATCGCCCGCACTCGGGCACCTCAATGTTGTGTCCACAAAGGAGATCATGGAC